>JAGTVD010000022.1 GCA_018224505.1 Desulfatitalea sp.
AAAGAGCATCCTTACCATGAAGGGTGGGGAGTTCGTGGAGAAGCTGCCTTACTTGACCTCCCCCGGCTACTTGGACGGCGGCGATGCGCGCGATGCGTCGGGACGCTACACTCCCGGCTCGGGGCCGTCCGTGCTGCTCACCCCCAAAGGGATTTTCAAGTTCGATGAGCAAACCAAAGAGATGTATCTGGATGCCCTGTTTCCAGGTGTGACCGTGGAACAGGTCAAGGCCGACATTCCCTGGGATCTGAAGGTGGCGGCGCAGTTGGGATCCTTTCCCATCCCCACCGACGAAGAGATCGATGCTCTGCGGGAGTTTTCGCCCCGGTCCAGTTTTTCCAACCCCGTGGCGGTGCAGTTGGTGTATGAGAACTTCGTGCGCCGGATCACCGCCCAGAAGGCGGCGGGCCGGGCCAATTAGGGATCCTGGTCCGCCTAAACGATCGGGATCACCTGTTACCGGCCTGATTCGCGATATCCCGTCCCGGACCGTTCATTTTGTCGGCCGGGTGATGGATCACACATCGTAAGGCCGTAGCAACCGCAAAACAACCGCTTTGGGGCTGCACCCAGGATTGCGCTTGTGGACTCAAGCGGCCGCGGGTGGTGTGGGGCGGTTCTCCGTTGCAGGATCGCTTTCCATAAAATAGTGTTTGCCGTATTTTAGCCAGAACAGGAGGGTGGCAGCGCCGCCAAAGGTGCCCAGCAGGCCGAGCACCTTTATCTTGTCCGCCCATTGCAGGGAAATCAAGGCCATGCTGATGGCCCCGAACGTCATGAAGGTGAAGATGATCAGGGCGGATGCGGCCCCGACATCCCGGTTCACCTGGTCCAGAATCAGATTGTTGCTGGGCGGGCGGCTCATGCCGAGGAAAAAGGTGATGCCCCACATGGGCAGGGCCAGGCGCCACGGCGAATCATAAGGCCAGATCAGCATCAATAGGCTGGATGCCGAGATTCCCGCAAAGGCGACGGTCAGCAGCGGGGCCGTGGCCACCCGCCGGGAGAGCCGGGAGAAGACCACCGGGCCGCACATAAAGGCAAAGGCGTTGAACCCGAAAAAATAGCCGAATTGCCGCTCGTCCATGCCGAAACGGGTCATGTAAATATCCGGCGAACCGGCGATGAAGGCGAAAAAGGGAAACACCAGCAGGGACATGGCCAGCAGCAGTCCGGTGTACCGTCGGTTGCGGAACAGTCGAAAATAGACCAGCATCGCCCGGCCCACCGATAGCGGTTCAAACTGTTTCAACGACTCGTGCATGCGATAGACGCCCACCCAGGCGATCATCCCCATGATGCCCTGGAAAATGAACACCCAGCGCCAACTGGCATGGTGAATGACCCAGCCGCCGATAACGGGGGCGAGCATGGGGGCCAATGCCACGATCACGGCGATATAGGCCATGAGGCGGGCCCGCAGTTGGGACTCAAACAGATCCTTGCTGATGGCCAGGCTCAACGCGGACGCCGCCGCGGCGCCGGAGGCCTGGAGTATCCGTGCCGCGATCAGGGTGTGGACGCTGTCGGCCAGGGCACACATCCCACTGGCGACGATAAAGATGCCGACCCCCACCAGCAGCGGCCGGCGCCGGCCAAAACGGTCCGAAATCGGTCCGTACACCAGCATCAAGAGGCAGTAGGTCAGAAAAAAACAGATCAGGGTCAGATTGACCACCATCAGCGGAACGTTCCACAAGGACCTGAGATAAGGCAGGGCCGGCAGGTACATATCGGTGGAAAGCGCCGGAAAGGCCGTCAAGAGGGCCAGCAGAAACATGATGCGAGGCACGGGTACATTTCCCATTTTAGGGTCCGTCTGGGGCGGAGGATGATTAAATAAAAGCGTCCGATATCGGCTTTTGTCCGGATTAGCAAGCCCTGAAACGCCGTTGCGGCGGGTTGATAAGCGCGGGCATTGTTGCGTATTGACCCTGCAAGCGCTATAGTTCGGCCTTATCGTGATCCGTTATATTTAACCTTTTTGCGCACCCATAGACGACACATGGCACCCCCATATTCTTCCCGACAGATCGCCGATTGCATCCCCCTGCTGCAATATCTGGCTGAAAACAGCGAGCAACTGGTCCATCTCACGGAAACACAACGGATCGCGCTGTTGACTGCCGCCGGTCGGCTTTCGCGACCGCAGCGCGAGGAGATCAACCGCCGGCGCAAGGAAGCCAGCCGGACGGTGCGGCAAGCGGCAGCCGAAAAGGAGCGCCGCGCGCGTGAGGCCACCGGCATCCGCAAAGCGCGGCAGGCGCCGGTTTTCAAGGCTCCGTTACAGATTGCCGTGCCGGGTCGACCGGATGGCCCGGGCGGCGCGCAAGCTTCTGTGCTCAATTCACCGCGCAATTGTTACGTCTGCAAAGCGGAATACAGGCACCTGCACTTTTTTTATGATGCGTTGTGCCCAAAGTGCGGTGATTTAAATTATCGCAAACGGTTCCAGACCGCTTCCCTTGCCGGCCGCGTTGCCTTGATCACGGGGTCGCGTCTGAAAATCGGTTACCAGGCTACTTTAATGATGCTGCGTGCAGGCGCCCGGGTGATCGCCACCACCCGCTTTCCCGTGGATGCGGCGCTGCGGTACAGCGGCGAAGAAGATTATGTCGATTGGAAAGAGCGCCTGCACATCCACGGCCTGGATTTGCGTCATACCCCCAGTGTCGAGCTCTTTGCGAACTATGTGGCCCATACATACGCGCGCCTCGACATCCTGATCAACAATGCCGCCCAGACGGTGCGCCGCCCACCGGGGTTCTATGCCCATTTGATGGCCAATGAAAATTTGACAATGGATCAACTGTCACCGCCCGCTGGCAGGCTTTTGTCGCGGCATGCGGCGTTCAAACAGCGACTGGATGGTTTGAGCGGGTACGAGTTGCCGGGCGCATCGGATCTGCCGGTTGCCTGGAACGGGCCGGGGCCGGGTATCGGTCTGCGCGCTTCGGCCCAACTGTCCCAGATTCCGTATCCATATGACAATGGCTTGGCGGATGCGGAAGTCTTTCCCCAGGGCCGGCTGGATGCGGATTTACAGCAGGTGGACCTGCGCACAACCAATAGCTGGCGGCTTTGCCTGGGCGATATTCAAACCCCGGAGATGCTGGAAGTGCAACTGGTTAACGCCGTGGCCCCCTTCGTGTTGTGCAATCGGCTGACCGCTTTGATGCGGTGTGATCCAACCGGCCAGAAACATATTGTCAACGTCACGGCCATGGAGGGCAAGTTTCATCGCTTTAAACAGGCTTCCCGCCATCCGCACACCAACATGGCCAAAGCAGCATTGAACATGCTGACCCATACCGCCGCCAAGCAGCTGGCACGGGACGGTATATACATCAATGCGGTGGATACCGGCTGGGTCACCGATGAAGATCCGGCTGTGCTCGCCGAGCGGAAAAAAGAGATCCACGATTTTCAACCGCCGCTCGATATTGTGGACGGTGCGGCCAGGATTTGCGATCCATTTTTCCATGGCATCTTGACAGGGAGGCATTGGAGCGGCAAATTTTTGAAGGACTACTTCCCCATTGATTGGTAGACGGATTGATATCACATGTTGAAAATCGGAAGTTATAACGAACTGACAGTCGCAAGAGCGGTCGAAATCGGTCTTTACCTGACCGCCGGCGCAGGGGAGGTGTTGTTGCCTGCCAAATATGTTCCAGGGGGCACCCGGGTGGGCGACCGGCTGAAAATCTTCGTCTATACCGACAGCGAAGACCGGCCGGTGGCCACCACGCTGACGCCCAAGGCGGTGGTCGGGCAATTTGCCTATTTGAAAGTCAAGGACGTCGCCGACTTCGGTGTTTTCATGGATTGGGGCCTGGAAAAGGACCTGCTCGTTCCCAACAGTCAACAGCCGTTCAAAATGAAGGCCGGTCAAAAATATGTGGTCAAAGTGTGCCTGGATGCCGACACCCAAAGGGTTTACGCCAGCGGCAAGATCGCCGGCCTATGCGAGGATGCGTCCAAGACCCTGGCCACCGGCCAAAAGGTTGATCTGCTGATCCATGGGGTTTCGAAAATCGGTTATGCGGCCATCGTTGATCAGCGGTATGCCGGCATGCTTTACCGCGACGAAGTGTATGACCCGCTGCGCGTGGGGGACCGGCGCGACGGCTATGTGACCCGTGTGCGGGATGACGGGAAAATCGACCTCACGTTGAAAAAACCCGGACCTTCTTCCATCGCCAATTCAGGCCAGATGATCATGGCCGTACTGCAACAGTCCGGCGGTTTCATCGCCTGTCACGATAAAACGCCCCCTGTCATCATCAAGCAAACGTTCTCCATGAGCAAAAAGGAGTTCAAGCGTGCCATAGGTGCCTTGTACAAGGGAGGCCGGATCGAGATCCTTGAAAAGGGCATACGCCTGAAAACAACCCCATCGGCGCCGCGCCCGCCCCATCCACAGGGGGACCCGGGAAAAGTGCCGGGGGGATTGAAGGCTGCGGACCGAGACGAACGGAAGAAATAGCGTTCCATGTCCACTTCGGTACCGATCAGGCTACGGTAGGTGGGGTTCGAATGGAGGGATTTCCATTCTTTTTGGGGATCCCTCCATATTTTTGCTGTTGTCGCGGTGCACCCAACCGCTGAAGCACTATGGGGTTTTGAAAAACAGGTGGGGCTGGAAAATGCATATATTGGCTTCACCGCCGACGTTCAATCTTCGATCAATGCGGATAATTTGCGACAAGCAATTCCATTGATCAGCACCCGATCCTCCGGCAGCTCGCCATCGGCCCGCACCGCCATTCCCGACAGCTGGAAGCGGTCCATCAACGATCGGCGGTTGGCATCGAGGGCGCCTTTGATTTGGGAGAGCAAACGGGTGGGGGCGTCGATGTGGATCTCGGTATTTTGTAAGCCATGTCTTTCCAGGTGGCGGGCGATGGCGTCCAGCCAGACAGCCGAGTGCACCCGTTCGCCGAAAGCGGGATGAAACGGACCGGCGATGATCTGGTCGCTGTCGGTGAGATTGGCAGTGGCTTGCAGGCCCATGCGAATCACCGGGATGGCATGTCGTGCGAAAATCTGAAACAGGGCCGCCACCAGCGTTACCGTCGCCTCCAGGTCCATGGGCGTGTACTGGCCTCGTAGATACCAGCGGGCCAGGCGACTGCCCCGCAGCACCAGCGCGGGGTAGATGCGCACAAAGTCCGGTGCCAGGCCGGCCAGCTGATGCGCGGTGGCCAGGGACGCTTCCGGGGTGTCGCCCGGCAAGCCCACCATCATTTGGAGGCCCAGCTGGTAGGGCCGGGCTTTGAGCAGCGCGATGGCCCGGCAGGTGTCCGCGGCCGTGTGGCCCCGATCGACGCTTTCCAGTACCGGGTCGCTCATGGATTGGACCCCCAATTCCACTGTGGTGACCGGAAACGGGGCAAGCCATGCCAGGCGCGGTGGGTCGATGGTATCCGGCCGTGTGGAAAAGCGGATGCCATCGGCCTGGCCTTGTTGAACGAAACGGGTTGCCGTGGTCAGCAGCAGCTGGACCTGCTCACGGGGCAGGCCCAGAAAGCTACCGCCATAGAAGGCGATTTCAGTGGGGCGCCGGGGATCCCGGCGATGGGCCAGAAAATCCTGGATGGCGGTCCGGATGGCGGAAACCGTCGGCATGGATGTTCCCTGGCCGGTGGTGCTGTGCTGGTTGCAAAATGCGCAACGATGGGGGCAACCGGCATGGGGAATAAAGACCGGCACCACGAACGGTTTGATCAGTTGCTCACGGGACGGCATGGGATCGCTTCGAGTTTTTCCAGGGCCTGGCGGGCGGCATCCTGTTCGGCCAGTTTTTTGCTTTTGCCGATGCCTCGGGACTGGATGTCGCCCACGGTCATGGCCACACAAAAGGTCTTGTCGTGATCCGGTCCGGTTTCCCCCACCACCTGATAGTGGGGTACTTCGCGTGTTTTGCTTTGAATGGCTTCCTGCAGGCGGCTTTTGTAATCCTGGCCCGAGTTCAGCGCCAGGGCGCCGTCGATGAGCGGCCGGAAACAGCGCTGGATCATATCAAACGCCGATTGAAATCCGCTGTCCAGATAGACAGCGGCAATGACCGCTTCCAGGGTGTTGGCCAGAATGGAGCTTTTCTCGTGGCCCAAGGTCAGAATTTCACCCTTGCCCAGTTGCAGAAACTGTCCCAGGGTCATGTCCCTGGCGATCTCGGCCAGCTGGCTTTCATTCACCATGTTGGCCCGGATGCGCGAAAGGTCGCCTTCACGGAGTTCCGGATAGGCGCGCATCAATAAGTGGCCAATGACCAGGTTGAGTACGGCGTCGCCCAGGAATTCCATCCGTTCGTTGTCCCGCAAAGCGATATCGAATTGCTCATTCACGAACGAGCTGTGGCGCAACGCTTCCTTGAGCAGGGTCGGATCGTTGAAACGATGCCCCAGCCTCTCTTGCAGCAAGTGGTAATCGACTGGTGTGTCCATACGAGATCCGTATCAAAGGTCCGGTGGCGCGCATGCCGCGCCTTGGGTCCTGGGGCCGGCGACGATGCGACCCCGGGGCGACACCCGTTCTGCCAGGGCTTCATAAAGGGCCAGGGGAATATGAAGATCACCTCGACCCCGGCCCATTTGGATGTCGGGGGTCAATGCGCCGTGGAAATCGGTGCCGCCGGTCACCAACAGATCGAATTGCCGGGCCACCTCCAGATAGTGTGCCACCGCTTCGGGTGAGTGCTCGGGATAGTACACTTCGATCCCTGCCAGGCCCATATCGCACAAGGCTCGCACAAGCGGCGCAAGGGTGATGGCGTGGTCGCCTCCCGGCACCAGATAGGGATGGGCCAGCACCGCCACTCCGCCGGCCTGTTCGATGCGTTCGATGGCCCGGCGGCAGGGGATGCGATATTTGTCCACATAACCGGGCCGACCTTTGGAAAGCAGCCGGTCGAAGGCCTCGTCGACACTTTCCACAATACCCATCCGAATCAAGGCGGTGGCCACATGGGGACGGCCGGGGCTGCCCGTGCCGGCGTGGGCCAGCACCTGCTCCATCGTCAGGGCAATGCCCATTGCATTGAGTCGGTCCACGATCAAGGGAATGCGGGAGTCCCGCGCCGCTTGCAGCTCGGAAAGGGCGTCTTGCAGAGGCGCGTCGTCCACATCCACGCCATAGCCGAGAATGTGCAAACTACCCCCCACCGCAAACCCCTCCGGGGCCTGGGTGCTGATTTCAACTCCGGTCAGAAGGTGCAGGCGCTCCGGAATAGGACCTCGCAGGGCGCCGAGCACCCCTTGGAGGGTGTCGTGGTCTGTAATGGCGATGGCCTCCAGACCCATGTCGGAGGCCATGTCTAATAGCGCGTTCGGCGGGCAGGTGCCATCCGAGGCCGTGGAATGCAGATGGAGATCGATGCCCCCTTGAAAATTAGAGTCCAAGGGCTTTTTCAAAGGCCTCCTCTTTGGTTTTACACTCGATGCATTGGGTGGTTACCGGGCGTGCATTGAGCCGTTGCACGGTAATTTCCTCACCGCACGACTCACAGATGCCGAAGGTTCCGTTTTCAATCCGTTCCAGTGCCTTCTTGATCTTTTTAATAAGCTTATGCTCCCGATCCCGGATGCGCAGCATGAAGTTGCGGTCTGATTCAAGCGAGGCACGGTCTGTGGGGTCTGGAAAATTTTCTTTTTGCTCGGTCATATCCGAGACGGTGTCGTCGGCTTGGCTGAGCAGCTCCTGGAGGCGGTTGCGCAGAAGATCCTCGAAAAACTTAATATCTTTCTTTTTCATGGGCAACTCTCTTTGAGCACAGGTTTACGGCATTCCATCACAAAAAAAGACTAATGACTACCATGATAATACAGCTTCTGTAAAGCAGCAAATCCAACTTTCCCCATTACCCCTCGGCCTGGAGAAACTTTTCCGCCGTTTTCAGGTCGTAAACATTGTAGGTACGCGCGCCGTGACCGGCCGGGAGGATCTTTTTGAGTAGTCCGGTGAGCACCCTGCCGGGGCCGATTTCCACGAACACCTCGGTGCCGGCTTCGGCCATTTTGCCCATGGTATCGTACCAGCGCACCGGGCTGCACAACTGGCGGGCCATTAAAGTCCGGATCTGTTGCGGGTCCGGGGCGGTGTCGGCCGTAACGTTGTGGATTACCGGACATTTGGGTGCATTGAAAGCAATCCCTTTTAAAAAGGCTTCGAACGCTGCTTCCGCGCCTTGGATCAGGGGGCTGTGCCAGGCACCGCTGACCGCCAGAGGGATGGCCCGAGCGCCTTGCTCGGCAGCGGCGGCGCCGGCGGCCTGAACGGCTTCAGGGGCGCCGGTGATGACGATCTGCTCGGCACTGTTGTGGTTGGCCACGGCCACCACCCCTTTGCTTGCCGCCCGGGCCACGATGGCTTCCACCTGGTCGATGGTCAATCCCACAATGGCGCTCATTGCCCCTTGATTTCGGGTGGCCTCACGGTGCATCAACTCACCCCGTTTAAAGACCAGCTTAAGGCAGTCACCGGCCGAGACCACTCCGGCGGCACACAGCGCGCTGTATTCTCCCAGGCTGTGGCCGGCGCAAAGATAGGGCGCCACGGCCGCTTTTTCCAATACCGCCAGGCACGCCAGGTTAACAGCCGTGATGGCCGGCTGCAGGTTGATGGTCTGAGTCAGGGTTTCGATGGGGCCTTCAAAACAGAGCCGGGAAATGGGCAGACCGGTCACTTCGTCGGCAGCGGCAAAAACTGCCTTGACCTCATTGTGTGCTTCGCACAAATCCTGCCCCATGCCCACCTTCTGGGATCCTTGCCCTGGAAACAGAAACGCGATTTTTTTCAAGTTGGCCCTCCTTGGGTGGTTTGTTGGGTTTATAGGGTTTATTGGGTTTGTTGGGTTTTTTGTTTGGTTGATTAGTGGGTCGGTTGTGGGGTGTTGCGCTGGTTCGGTGTAATGCAATGGGTTGGTTGGGATTGATGCTGGTGTGGTGGTATGCGCTTTGGAATCATGTTCGATCCTTGATTTCGGTCGGGTCCAGTTGCTCGTCCAGTTTGAACAGGCGGCGCGCCACATCCATGTAGACTGCGCGATCCCCGTGGCATCCGTTGCCTTTGAGGAACTGGGTGGGGTCGTGCAAGATCTTTTTGACCATGGCCTCGCTCATGCGGGCGATGGCTTGTTGGTCTGCCGGGGGCAGATGGGCAAGTTGCCCCAGGGTTTTCTGCACCTCGGCCTCCGCCACGCCCCGCAATTTGGCGTGCAGGGCCTTGATGGTGGGAACCACGCCTTGGCTTTCAAGCCAGCGCCGAAACTGCACAACCGCCTCGTCCACGATGCGGGCGGCTTTTACCGCTTCACGGCGGCGATCTTCGATGTTGTCGTCCACCACCTCCTGCAGGTCGTCGATATCATAAACATAGGCATTGTTGACCTGATTGACCAGCGGATCGATATCCCGGGGTACGGCGATGTCGATGAAAAACAGGGGCCGGTTGCGTCGGTGGCGCATGATGCCTTTGACATCAGCCTGGCGGATCAAATACCCCGGCGCGCCGGTGGAGGTGATGATAATATCCACCTTGCTCAGATAATTGGAGATCTCTTCGAAGTGCAGAGGGGTGCCTTCATATTTAGCGGCCAGGGCCACGGCCCGCTCGAAGGTGCGGTTGGCCACAAATACCCTGCCGGTGCGATGCCGAACCAGATGATCGACAGCCAGTTCGGCCATCTCGCCGGCCCCGACCATCAGCACCTGCTTGCCGTTGAGTTGTCCGAAGATTTTGCGTCCCAGTTCGATGGCCGCGTAGCTGATGGAGACGGCGTGGTCGCCGATGCCGGTCTCGGTGCGGATCCGCTTGGCCACGAAAAAGGTGCGGTGCAGCAGTCGGTTGAGAATTACTCCCGAACTCTTTTGTTCGGTGGCCAGACGGTAGGCCGATTTGACCTGTCCCAAGATCTGGGGTTCGCCCAGCACCATGGAATCGAGGCTGGCAGCAACGCTGAACAGGTGGCGCACCGCTGCTTGCCCCTGGTGCAGATAAAGGGAGGGCTCAAAGGCGTGCAGCGGAACCTGTTTGGTGGTGGCCAGAAAGCGCTTGGCCGCATCGATGGCGGCCGGGATCTGGCGGGCGGTCATCAGCACCTCCACCCGGTTGCAGGTGGAGAAGATCATCGCTTCGTCGATGGCCGGATCGCTACGCAGGGTGGTCAAGCCCGTCTGTGTATCGTCCTCGGTGAATGCCAGGCATTCCCGGATTTCGATGGGTGCGGTTTTATGATTCAATCCGATGAGGAGGATCCTGTCCATGGTGCTCCAACGCTTCGACTGCAGGGTTTTGCAGGACCGTTCCGGCCATGCGCGCCACCGGCTGGCCTACCACTGGGTGAATTGGCCGTGATGTCCTTTGAGCAGAAAATTAACGCCCAGGAAGGTGAACAGCAACACCCCCACGCCTGCGATGGCCATAATGGCGGTCCGGCGGCCGCGCCACCCCACCGCCAACCGTTCGTGCAGCAGAACCGCATAAAAGATCCAGATCACCGCCGACCATACCTCTTTGGGGTCCCACGTCCAGAACCGCCCCCAAACGGCTTTGGCGTAGACCATGCCGGTGATCAGGCCGATGGTGATCATAGTGAAACCGAACACAATACATGCATATCCGGTGGTGTCAAGCAAATCCAGGGAGGGCAGCCGCTTGAAAAAAAAACCGCGGGTTTTGGCTTTGATGTTGCGTTCCTGCAACAGGTAAAGCACGCCTACGCCCGCTGCCAATATGAAGGCGGCGTAGCCCATGAAAATGGTGACGATGTGGGTAATGAGCCACACCCCTTGCAGCAGGTTGTCGGGCTGGACCGTTGAGCGCGGGAATTGGATGGCCACGAACAGGATGAATACGGTCAACGGGGCCACATAGGCGCCCAGGATTTTCAGGCGGAACCGGATGCCCATCAGCAGGTAGGTGCCGGCAATGGACCAGGCCACGATCGAGAGGGTTTCGTGCAGGTTGTTGGCAGGGACATGGCCGGTGGCGGCAAAGGCCCATCCGATGGCCAGGGTGTGGGCGCCGAATCCCGCCATGAGCAGGATTTCTCCCAGACGCTGCAACGTGTTGCGTTGCAGAAAGAGGTAGGCGCAATAGGCGGCCGCACTGAGCATATAGATCAGAAGAGCGGCGACAAAAGCGATCTGCATGGAGGCGTCCTCACCGTTTCATCAAGGTTTCGAGGGTGAATTCAGGGCCGACCACTTCGGTCAGAAGGGCGTTGATGGTGGCCCGATCATCTCGCCGGATCATCTCCAGCAGGCCCTTGGCGATCAGCCGTTCGAAAATTGGTTTGTGCGCTTCGGGGGCGTGTTCCTGTTGCAGCAATCGTCGCCGCAGCGCCCCCATGAGCTTGAGCATCAGCCCGTATTCGGGGCCGAATTGCCGCTGCAGATGGCGCCGCAGGTATTTGGCGAAGGCCGGGCTTTTGCCCCCGGTGGAAATGGCGATCATCAAGTCGCCCTGCTGGACGATGGACGGTAGGACAAAGTTGCACAGTTGGGGCTGATCGGCGATGTTGCACAGCCGTCCATCCTGTTCGGCATCTTTGTGGATGCGGCGGTTCAGGGCCTCCTGGTCGGTGGCCCCGATGACCAGAAAAACACCGGCTTGATCGCCGTCTTGATAGCCCCGGGCATGCCACCGGATCGTGCCCTCCTGCGCCAGTTCGGTCAGTTCGGTGGTGGCTTGGGGGCTTACCACCGTTACGCGCGCGCCGCAAAGGAGCAGGGTGTGCACCTTTCGCGTGCCCACCTGTCCGCCGCCCACCACCAGGCAGGGGCGGTTCCGGATATCCAGGCAAATGGGATAATAGCGCATGGTTTTCACCTCTTCCGTTTCATTCATTCAGCGTGAACCGCATCAGATCCGCTGCGGCGGTCACCGGTCCTTTATACGTGCCGCCGGCTTGTTTGACAATATCCACCGTGTCGCATGAAGGGTAAAGATGGGTCAGCACCAGCTGTTTGGCGCCGGCCAGCGCCGCCATGTGGCCGGCCAGCGATGGGGTGAGGTGGCCGGTCACTTTCATCCCATCGGGTTTTGAGGCTTCGCAGATGAACAGGTCGGCCGCCCGGGCCACTGCCACAAGGTTGTCGCATTCATCGGTGTCGCCGGAGAGGACCACGGTGCGGCCGGCCGGATCGGCGATGCGGTAGGCCAGGCTTTCGGGTCGATGATCCACCGGTCGGGCGGTCAGTGTGAAATCAGCAAAAGGCAGTGTCTCTCCGGACTGGGTGTCAATCTCCCGGACCTGCAACAGATTATCTGGCAGGACGATCCAGTCACCGTAAACGTTTCGCAATCCCTGGTAAAAGGTGTTCACGCCGGTGCCGCCCAACACGGTGAGCAGTCGGGTGCGCGGCGGTGCTTCGGCATATTTGGTGGCAAAGAGCAGTGGCACCAGTTCCGCGGTATGGTCCGGGTGAAAATGGCTGATGGCGATATGGGTCAAGTCATCGATGGTGTGGCCGGATTCCAGCAGGCGGCGCATTGTGCCCGGGCCGATGTCCATCAGGATTTTAGATTCTCCTGTTTCCACCAGCACCGCGCTGGCGCTGCGGGGCAGATGCGGGGTACAGGTGCCCGATCCCAGAATGGTGACCTGCATGGTGGTTCACTCTCCGGTGGTGGTTGGCAAAGTCGTGCGCGGGCGGTTCGGTTTGGCACCCCTGCAAGGGCCCTTTTCGATGGTCTGGATGATCCAGTGGGCCAGATTGCCATGGTCCTTGTTGTCGACCACTCTTTCTATCGCCTCCACAGGGATTTCAGCCCGGGCGGCGATCTTATGACCCCCCGCCGATCCCCAGCGTCCGAAGCAACGCTTGGCCAGGGCGCCGGCATTCTTGCGGATGCCGTCGTTACGGAAAATAATGGTCAGTTTGCGCTGGTACACGCCCGAGACGATGCTCCAGTTCACCGTATCGATACGCATCAGGAAATCCGCCACCTGCACCGAGGCGTCCGGATGGGTCACCGGCCCAAGGTGAACAAAGGCGCGGCCCTTGCGGATTTGCAATCCGTCCAGGGCCATCTTGAAAAATTTGAGAAAATCGCGTCGGATTTCAGCCGTCTCGATGCGCCGCGCCAGGGCAATGTTGGAGTGGCGGAACACAAACTGGAAGGCGTTCAGGTCCTCGATGCGGGTATGGCGCTCGAAGTTGCTGGTATCGGTTTTAATGGCATAATAGAGCCCTGTAGCCAGCTTGGTCGAAGGCTTGATATTGGCGGCGCGCAGGTATTCCACCAGAATGCTGGCGGTGGCGCCGAAGGTGGGTCGGATATCCACAACAGGTGCCGTGGCGGCGTCGCTGACCGGATGGTGATCGATGATGACATCGGGGGCCATCGTCGCCAGCGCCGGGTGGTGATCGGGTTGGGCGTCCACAAGCACGATGCGCGTGAAACGTTGCGGATCGACTTTTTCAAAGGGAACCAGCGCAACGCCGATCAACCGGATGAGCACCAGGTTGTCCGCGCGCCGGATCTCGTTGATATTGGCAATGGTGACGCCAGCGACCTTGCGCCACAGCAGGCGCTTGACCGCCATGGCGCTGGCAATGGCATCGGGGTCGGCGATGATGGGCAAAAGTACCTGGTCCTCGCCTCTGAAGCGTGCGTAGAAACGGCGCAGCTTTTCTTTGGCTGAGAGTGTCATGGATAGAGCTTACCACAAAGGAGCGGTTGTGACCAAGGGCCACCTACGCCGCTTCGAACACCAATTCATCGCCCTTCACATCCACCCGCAGTGGGCTTCCCTCCCGCACGTCGCCTTTGAGGATCGCCATGGAAAGCGGGTTTTCGATGAGTTGCTGGATGGCCCGTTTAAGGGGCCGGGCGCCGTAAATGGGATCGTAGCCGCGCTCGGCCAGCAACTGCCGTGCCGCGGGGGTGAGTGTCAAGGTGATCTTGCGCTCGGCCAGCCGCTGAATCAACCGCTGCATCTGGATATCCACAATGGCCCCGATCTGGTCGGCGGTCAGATTCAGGAAAATGATGATTTCGTCGATACGGTTGAGGAATTCCGGCTTGAACTGGGCTCTGAGCGCCTCGGTCACCCGCCGTTCCATCTCGGTGCGCTGATTGCTGCCCAACTCCTGAATCCATTGGCTGCCGACATTGGAAGTCATGATGACGATGGTGTTTTTGAAATCCACCGTGCGACCGTGGCCGTCGGTCATGCGGCCGTCGTCCAGGATCTGCAGCAGCACGTTGAACACCTCGGGGTGGGCCTTTTCGATTTCGTCGAAGAGGATCACCGAGTAGGGCCGCCGGCGGACCGCCTCGGTCAGGTAGCCGCCCTCCTCGTAGCCCACATAGCCCGGCGGAGCGCCGATCAGGCGCGCCACGCTGTGCTTTTCCATGTATTCGGACATGTCCACGCGCACCATGGCCTGCTCGTCATCGAAGATGAACTGGGCCAGTGCCTTGGCCAGTTCGGTTTTGCCGACCCCGGTGGGCCCCATAAAGATGAACGAGCCGATGGGCCGGTTGGGGTCCTGCAACCCGGAGCGGGCGCGGCGCACGGCATTGGAAACGGCTTCGATGGCCTGTCGCTGGCCGATCACCCGCAGGCCGAGGCGCTCCTCCATCTGCACCAGTTTTTCGCGCTCGCTTTCCAGCATGCGGCTGACCGGAATGCCGGTCCAGCGGGAGATCACTTCGGCAATATCCTCGTCGTCCACCTCCTCCTTGAGCATCTTGCGCTCGGTTTGCAGGGCCAGAAGGTCATTGCGCGTCTGTTCGAGCTGCTTGTTGAGTTCGATGGCTCGCCCGTAGCGCA
>JAGTVD010000023.1 GCA_018224505.1 Desulfatitalea sp.
AATAAAGTGTCGATCAGTGAACTGCCATCAATAGGGGATCAAATAGCGGGTGCTTGGCGACAGGATCCTGAACCGGCCCTCCGCCCCGTAATCGATGGCCATATCCGTACTGTCTTGAAGTCCAGCCGCCTGCATGTGCTGAACACGTTGAATCAATTGGCAGGTGCGGATGCACCGGTCCTTGGGCATGTTTCTTTTTTGGCACGCTCTACACGGCGATGCAATCATGGTCCCCCCCCCCTTCATTTTTGGCCAGCTATCCTGCCTGGAGATTGTGAAGTCTGTGTGAGGTCTCGATGAGGTTATGGTTAGGGGGATCAGGCGGCCGTCCTCTCGAATGCCTGATGCAAGGAGCGCAGCACCTCGTGGAAACCTGACACCAATGGAAGGTGTCGATTCTCAATTGAGTTTCCTTGATCTTCGGGCAGCATGCGGGTATGTTGACCTTAAAACATCCTTGATCGGCGGCATTAGGGCCGGCGATTCGGGAGTCGACTGCGTCAGCAAGGCATCCGTCATCATGATGACCCAGGTGATGGCCAAGGAATGGGGTAATACAATCTCCGGAGAAATCATGGGTGTCGATGGTGGGCGGGTTCACGGTGTACCCGCCTGGTTGGAAAAGAAATAGAAAAGGAGATCTGCAATGGGTATTGATACAGTTGTGCCCGCATCGGGCAAAACGGCTTATGACCGGTTTCACTATTCCCAGGCTGTTAAAAGTGGCGGTTTGCTGGTGTGCTCAGGGCAGATTGGGACCGATCCGGACCACTCGGTGCCCGAAAGCGCTGAGGCGGAATTCAGAAATGCCTGGGATGCCGTTGGCCTGGTGCTTAAGGAGGCCGGCCTTGGTTTCGAGGATATCATTGAATATACCAGCTTCCATGTCAATTTCAATGCGCATATCCGGGCCTTCATGAAAATCCGGGATGAAGTGTTAAGCGCGCCCTGGCCGGCGTGGACGGCAATTGGCATCACCGAATTGGCCATCCCCGGGGCAAGGGCGGAGATCCGCGTGATCGCCCAACTCCGGTAGAATGGCGTGTGTTTTATGCTTCGGGATTCATTTCAAGCGCTCGAGAAATAAAGAACGTGAAAATAAAAGTGTCGACCATGATCCCAAGGGCGGTTCCGGCAAAATACTCCCAAAAACGGACCAGGTAAATGGCAGCCGCCAGAAACAGGACCAGGATGGCCAGCTTTATCCGTGCGCTCTTTTTCTTTTCATCGACTTGCATGGCTATCCTTTGGCTACAATTACCAAAAAATTCTGTTCAGTAGCCCCTGTTCTGCTGCTATGGTCTTTGTAACCAAATCACCACATCGCTATAGCACGTTGCTTTCTGCTGAACCGCTGCGGGTTCAACCCGCTGCTCCGCTACCCTTTATCAATTGTCTTTTGAGATCGCCTGAAGATCAGATCTTCTGACTTCCGATACCGGTGTATACGGCTTTGCAGATTCCGGATACACCCCCCTTTAGACCCTCCGGATTTTTAAAGCCCTCAGAGCCACGCAAGCTTTCAATGTAATTTTCGGCGGAGGCCAAGTATTCACTTGACTGATCAGGGCTTTTTTCTGTTTCAATTAGAAACGACCATCCGCGATCGTAGGGATCTGGGGCGATCGTGGCAGGATCATCTATTACAAATTTATTGAATATTATATCTCCATCAGTCGGTGCTTCGAGATATACAATTTTGCCGGTGATGACAAAAAGGATGGATTGCCCTCGACGGACCTTATGGTTCTCATCAACCAAAGGGTCCATATCCTTGATCCCGCCGGTAAGAACGATCGCCGGTTGCGTGAATCCGAAAACGATGGTGTCATCAACGACTTTCCCCCATAGACACGGTCACATTTATCTGCTTACAGTTCGGGGGGAAACAGTCGCTGCATTTCCGCCTTCATTGCCGGACTTAATTGTTTGAGCAGCTCGGCATTATACGAGCCCGTCGGCATCGACCGAATGCTCGGATCCATAAGAACCTCGTCGCCCGATTTCTTCGCGAGTTGAGTGACTGGATCGACAAGGTAATTGGTCTTATTATCCGCTTGATATATACTCTCTGTGTTGACAATCTGCTGGGCCGCGACGGCATACTTGCGTGCGGTCCAGGCAGGTGTCCCTTCTTTGACTGCCGGATCGACGTTGGTCGTGACGATGGAGATGGTGTAGTCGGTGTTGAGCTTGATATCAAACATACGCAACTGCTGCGGAAAATCATGCAGCGAGGAGGTTTCCACCTGCCAGAAGCCATTTTCAGGAAGGTTTTCATCAGGTGATTCAAATGCCTTGACGGCATTCACATGCCGATGACCGGCAATCCACATCAGCAGATTGGGATGGCTGTGAAGCTCTGCAAGTAATTCGGGCAGGCTTACCTCATTTTGCGGCGCACCGGGATTGGCGGAATTATCAAGCCACTCCATAAAGGTATCTTTTGCCTGGACACAAATCGGCACGTGCGCCGCGATGATCATGAGTTGATTCTGTTCATCACCGTCCGCAAGCTCCGCCTTAAGCCAATCCCAACGGGCTGCGTCAAGAAAACCATGCCCATGGATGGCGGTGGATTGGTCGTCTTCCCGCTGGGTGTTATCCAGGACAATCACCTTGATGGGGATATCTGCTTTTGGCACGAAACTGTAACAGGCAAAACCGGGTTCCTGTCCGGCGGGTACCAGGCCGAAGCCGTGACCGGCCGGTTCGGTAGAGGTGTTGAAAAACGCCTCAACCCACTGCGTCATGGTCAGTGAATAGCGGTCTTGGTCGGCGACAACCCTGGGTGGCCTGCTGAAGTTTTCGACTTGACCATATTTAATAATCTCCCCGTTCGGGGTGGCGCCATCAAGGACGCCCATATAGAATAGGGTCGCTCCGGATTCTTTATAGCTGTATATGTCGTTACCCTTGACAAGGAGATTGGACATGGCAATGACTTCGTTGCTGGTGCAGGAATCGCGCAGGCTCCGATCATCACCGTATCTTCCGTCCGGCGGGACTGAGCCCATCCAGAAATGATCGTGATTGCCCACGGTCTGATACCAGGGAATCGATGGGTCGAGCCCCGCGGCTTTGAACGGTCGCTGATAATCGATGCGGTCGGCGCCCAGATGCGCACCGGAACTGGGGTAGATAACCTGGCCGTCATAGACATCGATATACCATCGCAGCTCATTGTACTGGGTGCTGTTGCAGGTGTCTCCTAGAGAGATGCCGAAGTCGATGGGATTGGTTTTGTGCAGGGCGTTTACCGTCTGGATTGCCGCGTCGAGCACATGGGTTGTGTACAGCATGACGGGCGAATAGACCGATGTAACGCCGGCC
>JAGTVD010000024.1 GCA_018224505.1 Desulfatitalea sp.
ATATAAGGCGCCTCCTCGCCGTCAAGGCGCACCGGCTGGAAGGCCATGATCCGGCGCATACCATCCGACCCATGGTCGATGGTAATCCCCGGCTCCCGGGCATTTTTTACCGCTTCCCAAACCTTGCCGACAATCGGACGGCCGATGGGATGGGTGCCTTCTCTGGGGGGGTAATAAAAAAGGCGTGTGCCATTGCGGTCAGTGACCGCCACGAAGGAGTCCAGCGGCAGTGCGGTGACATTGAAAAATTTGGCAAAATCATCAAGATCCAGGGTGGCGGCCAGCACACCGATGACTTCCTCCTTAGCGTCCAGCAGCGGATAGGTAAAGGCCAGGGTGGGCAAATGGGGGGTGGTGCGCCTGACGACATAGTCGCCGACGATAAACTTCTTTTCACTCAATGCGCGCTGAATATGCGAGCGGTCGGCCAGGTTGGTCGGTTCGACCGGTCGGCCCGATGCGACGATCTCCCCATTGAGATCCACCGCGATCACATTGAGATAAGCTGGGTTTTTATAAACCACGGAGCGCAGAATCGCACTGGTGCGTTGGCTGTCCATAGCGCGCACCGCATGGGTCTGCGCCAGGGTGGCCAGAATCTGATGCGTACTGTGGGTGATGCCTTTCTGCGCCTCGCCCATGGTCTGTGCCAGAAAAAGCACCTCGCGCTTGGTGTTTTCAATGGCCATGCGACGCAGTTCCAGACCCGAATAGAGAATGATGACCAAGGCAGGCACGATTGCCAGGAGCACCAGCAACGTCAATATTTTACGGATGGACCCATTTATAAAGAAATGCATGACCGCGCGCTCCTCGCTTCTGAATGGAGGGGGATTGCAATCCATTCATGACTACTGGTGCAACTACCTCACCCCTGGAGATTCGATGCGCCGCGCTTCGCAGAAACAGTCGCCCCCCCCTTCAATCGCAACTATTGAACTAGATTCCCCCATTTGCCAGCGTTAAGCAAGAGGATGTTCGGAAAGGGAACGGTATGGATCGCTCTCACCAGTCCAAAGCGGGTAGCCATCGATACTGCTAAAGCGTTACCGTGGAGCAGCCGATATATTATTTTCTGCCGAACGGAACCATTGCCTTCATGGTTCTGTCAATGAATTCCTCGCATTCCCATCGATCTTGGGCCGGCGTGGAGATCATGACTGTTGTCAAAGACCGTGCTTGATAAGTGTTGCGCAATGCACGCTGCAATGCACGGAAAAACTTTATCTTATTGTATTTTTAATAGTTTTTGGGGGTTAGAATGCTTAAAAGATTAACCATTGGAAAAAAACTGATCATCTCAGGTGTCGTCACTACCGCTTTGGTCGCTATGATTCTTACCGGTATCGCGCTGTGGCAGGGCACGCGCGTGGAGCGCATTGCCGAATCGGAAACCCTGGAACTTGCCCTGCAGGGGCAGGAGCACATCGTTGCAGGCATCATGGCCATGCTCGCCACCCAGCAGGAAGTGCTGCAGGAGAAAGTGACTACTGATTTGAATGTGGCGCGGGATGTGTTGGAACAGACAGGAATGGTATCTTTTGGTCATGAAATGGTCGATTGGCAGGCCGTCAATCAATTTTCGGGGTCACAGACGCGCACACGACTGCCAAAAATGATGGCGGGGGATTTATGGCTGGGCCAGAATGCCGACATATCTATACCTTCTCCCGTTGTGGATCGCACCCGGGCGCTGGTGGGCGGCACATGTACCATATTCCAGCGGATGAACGATCAAGGGGATATGTTAAGGGTGGCCACCAATGTGGAAACATTGGACAAAAAGCGGGCCATCGGGACCTACATTCCGGCAAGAAATCCCGACGGCACCCCCAATCCCGTACTGCAAAGAGTCCTTGCAGGTGAACGTTTCACGGGACGCGCCTTTGTCGTGGACAGGTGGTATGTGACGGCCTATGAGCCGATTCGCGATCACAAAGGTAATGTTGTGGGAGTTCTCTATTCCGGCGTGCCGGAGGAAAGTGCCGCAAGTTTGCGGCGGGAGATCATGAATGTCAGGGTAGGCGAATCCGGTTATGTCTTTGTACTCGATCCAGAGGGCAATTACATCATTTCGCATAATGGCGCACGCGACGGAGAAAACGCATGGGAGATGCGGGATGCCGCCGGCAACCTTTTTATCCAGGAGATCGTCAATCGGGGCAAGGCCCTGAAGGCCGGGGAGTTTGCCCAAACCCAATACAAATGGAAAGGGGAGGCCGACCCTTACCCGCGCCAGCAGACTGTCTCTATTGGCTTCTTTGAACCCTGGCAGTGGATAATCAGCGCAGGCACCTGGGATCATGAAATCTTCCAGGGGGCGCATATGATCCAAAACGCCAACAGCCAAAGCCGGATGGTGATGCTTGGGGTACTGGGCATTGCTTTGTCTGCCGTGGTACTCGTGTGGCTCTTTCTGGCCCGCAGTATCGTAGGGCCGATTCGACGCACAGTGGATATGCTCAAAGACATCTCCGAAGGTGAAGGCGACCTGACCAAACGGCTCGAGGCCAAAAGCAAGGATGAAATTGGCGATATGGCCGACTACTTTAACCGCTTTGTTGGAAAATTGCAGGGCATCATCCGACAGATCGCCGAAGGGGTGCAGACGCTGTCGGCCTCATCCACCGAGCTGTCGGCGATTTCCGAGCAGATGTCCCAGGCGGCGCAGAACACCTCGGACAAATCCAACGTGGTGGCCTCGGCCTCCGAGGAGATGAGTGCTAACATGACCACAGTGGCCGCGGCCATGGAGCAGTCGGCCACCAACACCCATGCGGTGGCCACGGCGGCCGAGCAGATGTCGGCCACGGTCAACGAGATCGCCAAGAACAGCGAGCGG
>JAGTVD010000025.1 GCA_018224505.1 Desulfatitalea sp.
AGGGTTGTTCGGCCCGCACTGTCTGAACGCAGTGAGTTTGCGGGCCTACCCGGAGCACACCCCTTAGCGTCACTTGAACCCCGTTGCGCGCAGCGACCCACCCCCGCAACCGGGAGCACCGGCTCGATAACCACAGTAACATTGGCACGCCGCGCCATCTCTTTAGGGTACATGCAATCGCCCTGAATAGGCCACCCCTTTATCCTTGACACGAAAACCCATCTTGACTATAGGTCCATTTTTGATGCGTGGGGGGCAAGCCTTTACGGCAAACAGCGCTGCAAAGGCTTCTGTACGTCGCTGTGGTGGCGCACGCAGTTATCCACTTGCCTGAATTCTGGAATATATCCTATGGGTCTGATAGCGCAACTGGCGGTGAAACAAGACGCCATTGTCGACAAATGGTTTGCGCGGGTGATTGACACCTATCCCGCCGAAACGGCCCGCTTCCTACGCAGACAAAAAGACCCCTTTGCCAATCCCGTCGGCCAGACCACCTTTCAAAACCTCGCTACCCTCGTCGCTATGCTGGACAGCGATTGGGATCCCGAAAAGGCTCGGGCAGCCCTGGACCCGATTATGCGCATCCGCGCCATCCAGGATTTTTCTCCCGCCCAAGCCACCGGTTTCGTTTTTGATTTGAAACAGGTCATCCGCGGCATGATGGCATCGCCCATGGATCCCGGCAGGATAGAAAATTTGGTAGCGCTCGACCAGCGCATCGACGAGCTGATCCTGATTGCTTTCGACATCTTCATGCTATGCCGTGAAAAAATCTACGAGCTCAAGGCCAACGAAATGAAGAATACCACTTACAAAGCGTTTGCCAAAGCAGGTTTGATAAAGGAGGCTGCCGATGAGTAGGGCCCGTGCCCGATGGCGATGTGATTACGCCACGTGCCTGGGGACAGCCGCAGGCGCATCATGGACAAGCCACGGGTCCGTTGATGGCGCCATCGTCGTTGTTGCCCGCCCCTGCACTTGTCAGCCGCCGGATCGACATTCAACCCTTTTTTATGGACCGGCCCCGGCCGCAGCGTCGGGGTTCGGAGTGAGGTGTGGGTAGATGAATCAATTTTACTTGTCATCACTGCTGGCGGTATTTGTGCTGGCCCTGATCGCTTGGGTGGGTTCGTTGGGATTACCCTGGCTTTTCGGGATCGTTCTGCCGTATCTGGCCGTCCTGCTTTTCATCGTGGGCGTGGTTCGGCGCATCATGGGATGGTCCCGGTCAGCGGTTCCCTTCGCCATTCCCACCACCGGTGGCCAGCAAAAATCGATGCCCTGGATCCAACAGGCCAAAATCGACAACCCCTCCACCACCATCGGCGTCGTGGCACGCATGGCACTGGAGATCCTGACTTTCCGGTCGCTGTTTCGCAACACGCGCATGAAAATGACCGGCGAGGGACGGTTCAGCTACAGCCTGGAAGTGTTTTTGTGGGTGGGCGCCTTGGCGTTTCACTACGCCTTCTTGACGACCCTGGTGCGCCACTTGCGGTTTTTTCTGGAACCGGTTCCCTGGTGCATTCAGATGCTGGAAATGCTCGACGGTTTCATGAAAATCGAAGTCCTGTACAACCCCATTCAGTTCGGCCTGCCGGGGGTCTATCTCTCCGGCCTCGTGCTGTTTGCCGCCGTGGCCTTCCTGTTTCTACGCCGCTTGTTCGTGGCCAATGTACGTTACATTTCGTTGGCGTCGGACTACTTTCCCCTCTTTCTGATCATGGGAATCGCCTTCACCGGCATCCTGATGCGCTATTTCATCAAAGCCGACGTGGCCGCCATCAAGGAGCTGACCATGGGGCTGGTAACCTTCACCCCCTCCATACCGGCCGGTATCAGCCCGTTGTTCTATATCCACCTGTTCCTGGTCAGCGTGCTGCTGGTCTACTTTCCCAACAGCAAATTGATGCACATGGGCGGTGTCTTTCTGAGCCCGACCCGGAACATGCGGGGCAACACCCGCGAAGTGCGCCACGTCAATCCTTGGAACTATCCGGTCAAAGTGCACACCTATGCGGCTTACGAAGACGAATTCCGCGAAAAGATGGTCGAGGCCGGACTGCCCGTGGAAAAAATGCCGGAGCCTGCCCCCGCAGCTGCGACCGAGGAAGAGGAAAAGGAGTAAACGACAATGGCCGATGAAACACCCAAGCCCCAAGAGCTTCTGGACGGAATCGCATATCAGCCGCCTGCCAAGCACTGGATGGACGTGCCGGTCAACATCCGCAAAGGGATGTACTGCTACGCCTCCAACCCCAAGAGCGTCGAGTATTTGGGTCTGCCCAACGCCCGGCAATGGAACCCCCTGGACGATGATTGGCAGCTGCCCGAGAACTGGCAGCAGATCCTGCATGAAGGATTCAAGGAGCGACTGGAAAAATTCCGCTCCATCAAAATCTTCATGGATATCTGCGTGCGCTGCGGCGCCTGCGCCGACAAGTGCCACTTTTTCATCGGCACCGGCGACCCCAAAAACATGCCGGTGCTGCGCGCCGAATTGCTGCGCTCGGTTTACCGTAACGATTTTACCACCCTGGGCAAACTGCTGGGCCGCCTGAACGGCGCCCGCCCCATGACCCTCGATGTGCTCAAGGAGTGGTGGTACTACCTGTTCCAGTGTACCGAGTGCCGCCGCTGTTCCCTCTACTGCCCCTATGGGATCGACACCGCCGAAATCACCATGTTCGGCCGCGAGCTGCTCAACCTGCTGGGCCTGAACATCGACTGGATCGCCACGCCGGTGGCCAACTGCTACCGCACCGGCAACCATCTGGGCATCCAGCCCCACGCATTCAAGGACATGCTCGACTTCTTCGTGGACGATATCGAAGAGATCACCGGCGTGCGGTGCGAGCAGACGTTCAACAAGAAAGGCGCCGATATTCTGTTCATCACGCCTTCCGGTGACGTCTTCGCCGACCCCGGCACGTACACCTGCATGGGTTACATGATGTTGTTTCACTACCTCAAGGAGAAATACGGCCTGGATGTCACCTGGAGCACCTATGCCTCCGAGGGTGGCAACTTCGGCTCGTTCACCTCCCATGAAACCATGAAGCGGCTCAACGCCAAAATGTACCTGGAAGCCCGGCGCCTGGGGGTGAAATGGATTTTGGGCGGTGAGTGCGGCCACATGTGGCGGGTGATCCACCAATACATGGACACCATGAACGGACCGGCCGATTTCCTGGAGACCCCGGTCAATCCCATCACCGGCACCGTATTCCAGAACGCCGCGTCCACCAAGATGGTCCACCTCTCGGAATTCACAGCCGATCTGATCCGCCACGGCAAACTGGAACTTGATCCGAGCCGTAACGACAATAAAATCATCACCTTTCACGATTCGTGCAACCCCTCCAGGGGCATGGGCATGTTCGACGAACCGCGGGATGTGATCAAAGCGGTGGCCAACCATTTTTACGAGATGCCGGCTAACACCATTCGCGAGCAAACCTTCTGCTGCGGCAGCGGCTCCGGTCTCAATGCCGGTGAAAACATGGAGCTGCGCATGGCCGGCGGGCTGCCGCGGGCCAACGCGGTCAAGTACGTGCACGAGACATTCGGTGTCAACATGCTGGCCTGCGTGTGCGCCATCGACCGGGCGGCCCTGCCCGCCTCCATGGAGTATTGGGTTCCGGGTATCGATGTCACCGGCGTGACCGAACTGGTGGCCAACGCATTGATCCTGCCCGGAGAACAAGAACGCACCACGGACCTGCGCGGCGAACCGCTGCCGGGAATGGAGGAATCCGATGAATGATAAGAAATGGATCATATTGGGCCTGGTGATTTTTGTGGGCCTGTTCACCTTCCCTCTCTGGTATAATCTGCTAGTGCGGCCCGGAACGGCGGCCCCGGCACCCGAAGTGGTCCTGACGGAAAAGGCCAAGGCGGCGCAAGAGTGCGTCATGCCCACGGCCTTCATGAAAACCGAACACATGCAGCTGCTCGATGCGTGGCGGCTCAAAATGGTGCGCGAAGGGACAGGGGAATTCGTCAA
>JAGTVD010000026.1 GCA_018224505.1 Desulfatitalea sp.
CCCAGGTCGCCGTGCACCATCGCTATGGCGGTGTGGTGCCGGAATTGGCGTCGCGCGAGCACATTCTGGCCATTGGGCCGGTGGTCCAGCAAGCCATTGCCGATGCCGGGATGGCGGCCGACGACATCGATGGCGTGGCTGTCACCCAGGGGCCAGGCCTGGTGGGCTGCTTGCTGGTGGGGTTCTGTTTTGCCAAGGCGTATGCTTATGGCCGCGGGCTGCCGTGGGTGGGGGTGGACCATCTGCTAGGGCATCTGCACTCGGTGTTCCTGGCAGCGGCGCCGCCATCGTTTCCCTTTGTGGCTCTGCTGGCCTCGGGGGGGCACACCGGTGTCTATTACATGAAAGGACCGGGGCGTTACACCCTGCTCGGCCAGACCCGGGACGATGCGGCCGGCGAGGCGTATGACAAGGTGGCCAAGATGTTGGGCCTGGGTTATCCCGGCGGAGCGGTGATCGACCGCCTGGCGGGGCTGGGCGACCCCCGGCGCATTGCGTTCACCCGGCCTTATCTGGACAAGGAACAGTTCGATTTCAGCTTCAGTGGGCTGAAAACCGCCGTTTATCGATACATCCAGACCCATCCCGACACCTGTGAGGCGGAGAAGGCCGATATCGCCGCCGGGTTTCAGGAGGCGGTGGTGGATGTGCTGGTACACAAGCTTTTACACGCCGCCGAAGTGCGGCAGTGCCCCCGGGTGGTGCTTGCCGGCGGCGTGGCGGCCAACAGCGGCCTGCGTGCCCGCCTGGCCGAAGCCGCTGCTGCCAAAGGGTTCGAGGCCCACATCCCGGCATTGTCCCTCTGCGGTGACAATGCCGCCATGATCGCCGCCGTCGGTTTCCACCACCTCCAGGCCGGCCGCCGGGGAGCCCTGACCGATGACGTCTACTCCCGCAGCACCCGTCCCGGCCTTACGCCTTAATCCGTCCCCATCGTCATTGCCCCTGTTTTCGACAGGTCATCTTTACAAGGGGTACAGCGGTTGTACCTACAATGGATAGAGAGAGGAGATCGGACGTTGTTATCCCAGATAGCGCGCCTTGGCCCTCTGGATGCGTTCGATGGATGCGGCATGACGGAGCGCCATCGCTTCGGATTGACGAATGAGGCGCGCCACCGCCTGTTGGGCGGCGGCTATGTTCGGGCCGCTGTGGCAGATCAGGAGAAGGTCCACCGATGCCTCAAGACATCGATCCACAATGTCGGCCATGGTATAATGCTTGGCCACGGCCCCCATGTCGAGGTCGTCGGTGAGCACCAAACCCTGATATCCCATGGAATCGCGCAGCAGGTCGTGGGCTACGGCCACCGAGAGGCTTGCCGGCCAGCGGGGATCAATCTGCAAATATCGGATATGGGAAAGCATGATGCCGCTGACCTCGGCTTGGGCGGCAACCTGGAAGGGGATCAGATCCCGGTCGGCCAGACGGCGGGCATCGATATCCAGATCCGGCAGTTCCAGATGGGAATCGAGCACCGTGCGGCCGATGCCGGGAAAATGCTTGCCCACCGCCATGATGCCTTCTGACTGCAGTTGCCGGATCACCACCTGACCCATCCGGGCGACCCATGCCGGGTCGCTGCCGAAAACCCGTTTGGCCATGATGCTGGGTCCTTGGGGCGGCGCCACGTCCAGCACGGGCGCCATGTCCATGTTAACCCCGATCTGCTTGAGTTCCCTGGCCGTCGTGCAGGCGAAATGGATGGCGTCGGCCTCTGTGGTCATGGACGGGTTGCCTGGAAACTGGGTGAAAGGGGGTTTGAGGCGCGCCACCACGCCCCCTTCCTGATCGATGGCCACAAACAATGGCGGAAGGCCGCAGCGGGCCGCATAGTCCTGTGCGGCACCGACCAAGTCTTGGATCTGGTTGGGGGACTGGATGTTGCAGGTGAACAGGATCAAGCCACCCACCCGCAGCGTGTCGATGGCATATTTGAGCTCATCGTCCAGGGTGGTGCTGCTGAAACCGACCATCAGGCGCTGGCCGGCCAGTGGGTCGGCATTGGACCGGGAAATCCGCATGGGGTAAGGCTCCTTTTAGCCCGCTGGGTCACGCAGGGCGGGCGGCAGGTGGCGGATCAAGGTCTGCCGCCGCGCAGATACTTGCGTATCGCCGCATTGTGTTCGGCGTAGGTGGTGGAAAAATGGTGGCTGCCATCTTTTTTGGACACGAAAAACAGGTAGTCGCTCTCGGCAGGGTAGAGTGCGGCCTCAAGGGACGCCCGCCCCGGATTGGCAATGGGACCCAGGGGCAGTCCCCGGATGCGATAGGTGTTGTAAGGCGTTTCGGCCTGCAGGTGCTGCCGGGTGATGCGACCGTCAAAATTTTCGATGCCGTAGACAGCCGTCGGGTCACTTTCCAGGCGCATATTGCGTCGCAGGCGATTGTGAAACACCGAGGCGATCAGCGGGCGCTCGGACGGGTGGCCGGTCTCCTTTTCAATCATGGCCGCCAGGGTGACCAGTTCGTGAAGGGATAAATTGAGTTCTCGGGCGCGTTCGTGCCATGCTTCGGAGAACTGGTCCCTGAAATTCTGGACCATTTTGGTGATCATGCTCCGCGCCGTAGCGTGGCGCGGGAAGTAGTAGGTGTCGGGAAACAGGTACCCCTCCAGGCTCGGACCTTCCAGCGTCAGTTCGGCCAGCATTTCCGGGTCGTGGGCCAACTGTTTGAAAATGTCGGCATCCGACAACCCCAGGTTCTCGACTTCGGTGGCGATTTGATCAATGGTGTAGCCTTCCGGGATGGTCAGGCGATGGAGCAATACCTTTGCATTGACGACAGTATCCAGAATTTCACGGGGCGTCATGGTGGCCGCCAATCCGTATTCGCCGGCCTTCACCTGTTTGTCATCCCCCTGGATACGGGCCAGAATCTTGAACCGCATCGGGCTGGCGATGATGCCATGGCGCTGCAATTGGGCGGAGAAAGCATTGAAACCGGTGCCTGGCGCCACGTCGATGACAACCATGGCGCCTTCGCCGCCTGCGGGCTGCTGGGCGAACCGCTGTATCTCGATCCAGGCCCAGGCTGCCGCTCCGACGATAATCAGCACCATGGCGATGATCAAGCGCAATAGGATCTTCAAATGGATAATGGGTCCTTTTCTAATAATTTTAAGCGTATGTAACTTTCG
>JAGTVD010000027.1 GCA_018224505.1 Desulfatitalea sp.
GTAGCCGCATCCGCCTTTGTTACCGCCATACTGAAGTGCTCAGGCAAAAACAACTTCAAATTTCATGCATCCCGACTTCAGGCCGTCTTGGCCCGTTTCTCTGACCGAATCCATCTGACCCTAATACGGGCGCCTGAAATGCGAACTTATTTTTGCGCGAGCCCTAACCGCGCTTGACACCCACATGGGCCACGGCAATGCCGTTGGTAAAGACGCGGTAGTCGACCCGCTGGAAACCGATGCGCCCCAGCAGGGCAGACAGCTCGTCGGGCAGCGGGAACATGCGGATGGTTTCCGGCAGGCAGGCGTAGGACTGGGACGCGCCGGTGATCAGGCCGCCGAGCAGGGGCATGATGTTGAAGGAGTAAAAGTCGTACAGCGTCCGGAACAAGGGGTTGGCCGGTCGCGAAAATTCCAGGCACAGGATGCGGCCGCCGGGTTTGAGCACGCGGTGCATTTCGGAGAACCCGCGCTGGAGGTGGGTGAGGTTGCGGATGCCGAAGCCCACCATGGCGACATCGAAGCTGTTGTCCGGAAAGGCGATGCGTTCGGCGTCGCCCTGGACGTAGCCGATATTGGCCAATGCCGGGTGGGGATCGATTTTGGGGCGGCCGGCGGTGAGCATTTGCCAGTTGATGTCGTAGATCAACACCCGTCCGCTGGGTCCGGTGCGGCGGGATGCCAGGATGGCCAGGTCGCCGGTGCCGCCGCACACATCTAAAATCTTCTCCCCCGGCCGGATGCCCAGCATGCGCACGGCGGCCCGTTTCCACACATACTGAATGCCGAAGCTCAGCAGGGTGTTCATGAAGTCGTATTTGGGCGCCACGCGGTTGAAATGGTGCATCACGGCCCGCACCTTTTCGTTTTCCTGCAGGGTGCGCAGGCCGAAACGGGCCCTGCCGGTGGCGGTCACATGGTCGTCCAACTGCTCCTGACGCCCGCGGTCGTCAAACCAGCGGGGATTTTTCCACAATGCCATTCGGTCGATCCCTTTAAGATGTTCTCGATGGTGTTGCCCGATGATTATTAAAATAGATTAAATAGTTCATTTGTGTGGACCGGCACAAGCGTGTGTGTCCCCCGAAGGGGTTGTAGCGCAAGCCGGACAGGTCCGCCAGGGTCAGGCCGGCTTCGTGGCCCCAATAGGTCAACTCCTCCGGCCGTACCAGTTTGTGGTACTGGTGGGTGCCCTTGTGAACGATGCGCAGCAGGTATTCCGCTGCCAGGATGACCAGCAGGTAGGCCAGTGGGGTGCGGTTCACTGTGGCGAAAAAAAGGCTCCCCCCCGGGCGTGCCAGCCGGGCGCAGGCCGCCACCAGGGCGGCGGGGTCAGGCACGTGTTCGACCAGCTCCATGCAGGTGACGATGTCGTAGGCACCACTGTAACGCTGCGCCCAGCGCTCGGCGGTCGCCTGCCGGTAATCGACGCTCACCCCTGCATCGGCGGCGTGTTGCCGGGCCGCCGCCAGCGCTTCGGGGGCCATGTCGATGCCTGTGACAAGGGCGGCCTGCCGGGCCATGGCTTCGGCCAGCAGGCCGCCGCCGCAGCCCACATCCAGCACCGTCCGTCCGGCCAATCCGGCACGTTCCTTAACATATGCCAGGCGCACCGGGTTGATGTCGTGCAACCCTTTGAACTGGCCCCGGGGATCCCACCATCCCCCGGACATGGCGCCGAAGCGGTGGATTTCTTGCGGATCCACATTGGATGATTCAGGGGCCATGTGCATTTACTCCTAATGGATGGATACGATGCAGTATTGCGACCGTGAATCCGACTGCCGCGGCAGATGCGGTGGCGGGGTCAGGGAAGCGTTCTCCATCGCATACGCGGCGCTTCGATCCGTGGCGCATTTGTATTTAGCATGGTTTGGGTGGCATTGGAAGGTGGGTTGCGGGACCATTCAGGACCGCATCCGGATTGGCGTAAGGCCCATCGATCCTTGGTGGGAGCGGCTTCCAGCCGCGATCGTGCGGGCACGCCGCGCGGGGTGGACGCGATCGAGGCCTGAAGTTGCTCCCGCAGGGTGGATGATCGCATCCTGAATGCATAATGCGGTTACCCCGGGCCCTGCAGGACTATTGGTTGACAACCTTTCGGCGGAGGCTTTAGGATGAATCGTAATATCATCCCAGGCCATTAAACGATTGTACAACCGACGCTCAGGCATACAACCAAAGCTCCGGCGACCAAGGTGCCACCTTGTAGATCCATCCAAATAGATCCATCCCAATAGATCCATCGCATCGAGCTCATCCCGCGCGATGGATGAACGATCGCGCGGCTTGTTGTGTTTTGAACTTAAATATTAAAGAGAGGTGATCATGGATCATTACAAGCTTTTCATCAACGGGGAATTCGTGGATGCCGCCAGCGGCGAGACCTTTGAATCCATCGATCCGGGCTCCGGCGCCCCCATCGCCACGGTGGCCAAGGCCGGCGCGGCCGATGCCGAGGCGGCCATCGATGCCGCCCGGCGTGCCTTTGACAGTGGGGTCTGGAGCGGCCTGAGCCCCCGGGAGCGGGCGGACCGAATGTATGCCTTTGCCGATCAGATCACCCAGCAAACCTTGCGCATGGCCATCACCGAGGCGATGGATTCAGGCCAGATCATCGGCCTGAGCAAGTATTGGGGCATGCTGGGGTCACAGTTGCTGCGCAACTACGGCCATTATGCCGCCACCCGGTTTCCCTGGGAGGAGGAGATCCCCTATGCGGGCAATGTGTTCGCACCGGGGCGCGACTTCATCCGCCGCGAGCCCATCGGGGTGTGCGTGGGGATCATCCCCTGGAATTTTCCCATGAGCATGGCCTTCTGGAAGATCGGCCAGGCCATCGCCATGGGCAACACCATCGTGCTCAAGCCGGCCACCCCCACCCCCCTGGGCGCTTTGATCATCGCCGAGGCGGCCAAGGCGGCCGGTATTCCCGACGGGGTGATCAATGTCATCGCCGGGCCCGGGGGGGAGTTGGGCAAGGTTCTGTGCACCCATCCGTCCGTGGACAAGATCGCCTTTACCGGCAGCACCGAGGTGGGGCGGCAGATTATGAAGATGGCCGCCGACACGGTCAAACGGGTGACATTGGAGCTGGGGGGCAAGTCGGCCAACATCATTCTGGATGACGCCGACATGGATCTGGCCGTGGAAGGGGCGCTGTTCGGCACCTTCTTTCACCAGGGCCAGGTGTGCGAATCGGGCACCCGGGTGCTGGTGGCCGCCAATATCTATGATCAGTTCCTGGACAAGTTAAAAACGCGTGCCGAGAGCCTGCGGGTCGGCTATCAGTTGGATCCCGCCTCCCAGCAGGGGCCGCTGGTCAATGCGTCCCAGTTGGCCACGGTGGAGCGCTACACCCGCCTGGGGCTGGAAGAGGGGGCCGAGCTGGTCACCGGTGGCGAGCGGGCCGACGTGCCGGGTCTGGATGGCGGATTCTATTTCAAGCCCACAATTTTCGCCGATGTCAAAAACAGCATGCGCATCGCCCGGGAGGAGATCTTCGGGCCGGTGGTCTGCGTGATCAAATACGACGGCGAAGAGGAGGCCGTGGCCATTGCCAACGACTCCATGTACGGTCTGGCCGGCGGTGTCTTCTCCCGCAGCAACGCCCGGGCCGAACGCATCGTGCGACAGGTCCGTACCGGCACCATGTGGGTCAACAACTATCATGCGTTCGGCGATTTCTGCCCCTTTGGCGGTTATAAGCAGTCCGGCGTGGGGCGCGAGCTGGGCCATGCCGGCCTGGCCGAGTACACCCAGATCAAGCGGGTGCATGTGGCGGCATCCGCCGACCACAACAGCAATTTCACCATGAAGCTTTTTTCCGATGACCCCAAGATCCCGTTCGCCCAGTACGTCACCCCCACCCTGGTGCTGGCCGGCCATGGCAGTCTGGCGGCGGTGTACCGCGAGGTGGTGCGTTTGGGCGCCCGCCGGGCCCTGGTGCTCAGCGATGCGGGTGTGCGTAAGGCGGGGCTGGTGGATCTGGTGCAGGAGGCCCTGGGGGAATTCTGCGTCGGCGTCTATGACGAAATTGCCCAGGATACCGATTTGACCACCGTGGATGCCGCCGTGGCCCTGGCGCAGGAAAAGGGCGCCGATATCATCGTCAGCGTGGGCGGCGGCAGCGTCATCGATACGGGCAAGGCGGTGTGCGTGACGCTCAAAAACGGCGGCAAGGCAAACGATCATGTGGCGTTGATGCGACTGACCGAACCCCAGATCCCGCACATTGTCATCCCCACCACCTCGGGCACCGGCAGTGAAGTGACCAACGTGTCGGTGATCAAGAGCGGCGATGCCGGCCGCAAAGTGTACATCGTGGACAACTTCATCATCCCCAACACGGCCATCCTGGACCCGGTGTTCACCATGACCCTGCCGCCCGGTCTGACCGCCACAACGGCCATGGATGCCATGACTCACGCCATGGAAGCCCTGACCAGCACCATGGCCAATCCGCTTTGCGACGGCCATGCCCTGAACGCCATCCGGCTGATCCGCGAGAACCTGCCCCGGGTGATGGCCAACGGCAAGGACGAGGCGGCGCGCAACCAGATGCAGATGGCCGCCACCTGCGCCGGCTGGGCCTTCGGTATCGCCCAGGTGGGCCTGGCCCACTCCATGGCCCACACCCTCGGCATGCTGGCCAACGTGCCCCACGGCGCGGCGTGCGGTCTGGTGCTGCCGGCGGTGATGCGCTACAACGTGGATCACGCCACCGAAAAACTGGCCCTGGCGGCCCAGGCCCTGGGGGTGAGCATCGGCAGCATGGCGAAACGCGAGGCGGCCCTGGCGGCGGCCGATGCGGTGGAGGCGTTGATGAAAGAGTCCGGTCACCCCATGCGGTTGCGTGAAGTGGGGGTGACCGAGGATATCCTGGACATGGCCGCCTTCCACGCCATCGCCGACACACCGACGCTGTTCAATGCCAGGCCGGTCAGCGATCCGGGGGATATTGTGGCCATGTATAAGCAGATTTTTTAGGATTCACCCCAACTTTCGAGTTCACTGGAGGTGTGCTGTGGCCTGTCTGTCGGGCCTCCACCTTCAGTGGGCTTTTTTTTGGATTGGATCGTCGCCGGTGTTGCTTGCGGAGGTTTGCGTGCGCCCCTATCGGCCTGCGGCGGATCGGACAAGGGGGATGGGGTTCAGATCCGGTTGCAGTTGATTGACGATTCGGGCCAGGTGTTGGACCAGGGCGCCGTCCGGATTGCGGGCCGCTTCGGGGATCAGATCCCGGGTGCTGCGGGCAATCTCTGTCGCGGTGGGGATGTGGTCGAGGCTCGGTACATCGATGGAAAGCATGCGCCGGGCCACTTTCCGGAACCGTTGCACCAACTCCCCGGCGCTGTCGGTATCGGTGGCCATGTTGACCAGCAGATGGGGCTGAAAGCGTTCGATGGCGCGTGACACCAGCGGCAGTCCGGCGGGTACGGTTTCGCGCACGGCGTCCAGCAGGTCCGTGATCTTCGAGCCTTTGTCGCCGTTGGCCATCGCATCGGGCCCTACGAATTGGTTTAGCAGCGACAGCAGCTCAAGGTCCTTGTGATCGGCCGTCTGCCTGTTCTCCGGGCCGAAGAGGCGTGTCAGACGTCGGTGGAGGGCCATTTTGACAAAGGTATACGCATCCAGGTAGGAGGCGGGATCGCAGGAGGTCATCACGATGCCGTGGTCGGCCTGCAGATAGAAATCCAGGACGTTATAGGCGGTGTCACCCCCCAGGTCCACCACGACGACATCGGCATCCAGGGTTTGGATGGCCCGCATCAGTTTCAGCTTGCGGGCAAAGGGCAGATTGGCTGCGCCCAGGCGGCTGCTGCCGCCGCCGATCAAACGCGGGCCGAAGCGGGTTTCCACAGCGATCTGTTCCAACCGCTCAAACTTCTTGTCCAGGTAGTCGTTGATACGGTGCTGGAGCGACCAGACCCCCAGGTACAGGTGCAGGTTGGCGGCCCCGAGGTCCAGGTCCACAGCGACGGTACGCCAGTTTTGGGATGCCAGGTAGACGGCCAGATTGGCCGCGATCAGGGATTTGCCGATGCCGCCCTTGGCACCGCCGATGGCAATCACCGTGGGCTTGGCGCGGCTGCCGGCCGCTGGTATCCGTTCAATTTTGCTGGCTTGCATACGATCACCTTCAAAGCGTGTCCGATCGGCCCTGTCATTTGGCCCTCCAATCGTTCCTATCGGCACCGACAGGTCAAAACTTGACCCTTGGCCGAATTTTAGCGCTCTGTACCGGATCCGCTCTGGCGGCATCGTATCGGCTTTGGAAAGGGATTCTGGATTTCACCCCCGCAGGATTGCGCCGTCGGCGGCCGTCACGTCCGGGGTGCCGGTCAGGACCATGGCGGCGGTCAACTCCGATGCGATCTGCCCCAGGTATTGGGCCACGCCTGTTTTCAAGCCGCCCACGGCTGCTACGCTGATCGGTCGGCCAATCATCACGGCATCGGCGCCCAGCGCCAGCATCTTGAGCACGTCCGCGCCGCTGCGAATGCCGCCATCGGCCACGATGGTGATTTTGCCTTTGACGGCCGCGGCGATCTCCGGCAGTACTTCGGCCA
>JAGTVD010000028.1 GCA_018224505.1 Desulfatitalea sp.
CGGCCAGTTCCGGGCGAAGCGTGCCGTTTTCCGTTGCCGAATCGGGTCTGTGCCTGCCCCCCGGTGCCGCTGGGTCCTCTTTTCCATCAAATGGTGCCATTGCTCGCGTACGCTCCCGTCTGTTACGATGCATTTGTTTTTACGATAGCCTTGGTTGTTGCGGCCAATCCATATCAAATCCCGAAGTTCAAATAAAGAACGAAACCGCCGTTGCCAGGTTGTCAGATTATTTGACAGGGGACAAGTGGTCGCGACCAATCAAGCGGATGTTGCACAAACTGGGTTTTATTAATATTATGATGCAGTTGTTTTATTCCAAAAGCGTGGCACTAAAGTTGCGTTCTTCATTTTAGAGAAAAGACGATGCAACCTGCATCACAACGTCTGCATTTAAAAACTGCTTTCACAATAGGAGGGGATTATGAAAACCAAAGCGGATAAGGGGCCCAAGCGTAAAAAAGTTGAATTTGAATTTCAAGCGCCGGATGCCGAATCGGTATTCGTTGTAGGCAGTTTCAACGCCTGGTCGCTGCAAAAGCATCCGATGAAAAAGGGTCCGGAGGGCATTTGGAAAAAAGCAGTGATCCTCGCGCCGGGCGATTATGAATACAAGTTCTGGGTGGATGGCCAGTGGCGGGAGGATCCACTCAACCAACGGTGCTGCGCCAACTGTTTCGGCAGCCGCAACAGCGTTGTGTGCGTCCGTGTTTAATACACAGGCTCGAGGTCCTGAAAACGCAAACGACGACCGGGTAAAATGAAAATAATCGAACGGCTGAAATGCGTGCTCTGTTCCTTCTTCTTTGTTCTTTGCTTTGCGCTGTATTTCAATCATCCAGACATCAACGTCGCTTTGGCTGATGACACGCCGCTCAAAATCGGTGTGCTCTCCATCCGAGGTCCGCAACAGTGTTTAGACAGCTGGTCCCTGACGGCTGAATATCTCACCACACAAATCCCTGGCCAACGTTTTATCATCGTTCCGCTGGCCCATGATCAGATTTATCCCAGCGTGGAACGGGGTGAGATCGATTTCATCCTCGCCAATTCGGCTTATTATGTCGGTCTGGAGCACTTGTTAGGCGCCAACCGCATTGCGACCATGAAGGAACGGCGCCTTAACGGTATATACACTAAATACGGCGGTGTGATTTTCTCTCGCCGCGATCGAACAGACATTCGCTCCCTGGGCGATCTGCCCGGCAAATCCTTCATGGCTGTGTCTGAATCATCATTCGGCGGTTGGCTGATGGCCTGGCGGGAACTTCAAGAAAAAGGGCTCAATCCATACAGGGACTTTAAAGCGCTTCGTTTTGGCGAAACCCATGACGCGGTGGTTTACGCAGTAAGGGACAGGCGGGTCGATGCCGGCACCGTGAGGACCAACACGCTGGAAGCGCTGATGGCCGAGGGCAAGATCGACTTATCGGATTATTATGTGCTTCCACCTTTATATGAAAAAGAACGGAGCACCCCTTATCTGCGCACAACGCGAGAATACCCCGCCTGGCCCATGGCCAAAGTCAGGCACACATCAGTTGAAATAGCGGAAAAAGTGGCCATCGCCCTGCTGCAAATGGCGCCGGATTCACCCGCCGCCAGCGCGGCCGGCTGCGCGGGGTGGACCATTCCCTTAAATTACCAACCCGTGCACGACTGTTTGAGAACGCTCAAGGTCGGCCCCTATGAAGATCTGGGAAAAATCTCCTTTCAGGACGTGGTGAGCAGCTACGGACAATGGATACTCGCGGCTTGTGCGGCATTTGCCATCCTGGCGGCCTTCAGCGGGGTTGTCCTGAAGCTCAACCGCAAGATAAAAGGGTCTCATACACGCCTGAAGGTGGAAATAGAACGCCACAAGCAAACAGACCGCGAATTAAAACTATCCAAGGAGCAGGCCGAGAGCGCCACCCGGGCCAAAAGTGAGTTTCTGGCCAATATGAGCCATGAAATCCGCACCCCCATGAACGGTGTGATTGCCGCAACGGAATTGGCACTGGGTCAAAATTTACCTCCCAAGACCGAGCACTATCTTAAAATCATCCACAGCTCGGCCTATTCGCTGCTCGGCATCATCAATGACATTTTGGATTTTTCCAAAATCGAAGCCGGCAAAATGGAACTGAAAGAACGGATTTTCAAACTCAGCGAGGTCTTGGACAGGGTGATGGAAGTGTTCATCAACAAGGCGGCCGAGAAAAGTATCGAAATCCTGGTGGATATCGATCCGCAAACCCCAAAGGGGATGAAGGGCGACCCGTTGCGGCTGCAACAAATTCTGACCAACCTGATCAGCAATGCCATTAAATTCACGCCTCCTGGCGGTGTGATCCTTCTGTCTGTCAAGGAGATCAACAAACCGACACAGGGTGGGGCGACCGACGAACTCCTTTTAGCCTTTTCCGTAAAAGATACCGGCATGGGCATCGCGCCTGAATACAAGCACTTGCTTTTCGAACCCTTCAGCCAGGCCGACACCTCTTCAACTCGCAAATACGAAGGCACCGGATTGGGTTTGAGTATCTGCAAGCAACTGGTGACAATGATGGGTGGCGAGATCGGGGTGGTAAGTGATTTGGGCAAAGGCAGCAACTTTTTCTTTACGGTGCGGTTGTACCGCCCGCCTGCTCAACCGAGCACCAGGCTGGTCGTTCCCCCTGATATTCAAGGCTTGAATGCCCTGGTTGTCGACGACCTGGCCGACAGCAGAACCGTCATGCGCAAGATGTTAACCTCTTTGGGTTTTAAGGTTGAAGCCCTTGCGTCCGGGTCGGAAGCCTTGAACCGATTGGAAGACAATTCGCTGCGCAACAACCCCATCGAGCTGATCATGATGGATTGGAAGATGCCTGGCATGGATGGCATCGAGGTGTCCAGGCGCATCAGGCAGGAGTTGAAGCAGACAATGCCGATTATCATGATGACCGCCTTTGGTAGGGAGGAAGAACGCACCGAAGCCGAAAAAGCGGGCATCAACGGTTTTTTAACCAAGCCCATTTACCCATCAACCCTGTTTGATGCAATCATGGATGGCTTCGGCAAAGAGGGGTTTAAAGGCGCCGCCCGGCAACACCATTTTACGACCAGAGCATCGCTCTACCGGAAGCCACTAAAAGGAATCCGAATTCTGGTGGCCGAAGACAATCCGACCAATCAACAGGTGGCGCAGGCCATATTGGAAGGGGCCGAAATCGACGTGACCATCGCCAACAATGGTGAAGAGGCGGTCCAGGCCGTCTCCAATGAACGATTCGATGCGGTGCTGATGGACATCCAAATGCCGAAGATGAATGGCTATGAAGCCACGCGGCGGATTCGCCAATTACCAAAAGGCGCCTCGATTCCCATCGTCGCCATGACCGCACACGCCATGAAAGGCGATGAAGAGAAATGCCTGGAAGCGGGAATGGACGGGTATGTTTCCAAACCGGTCAATCAGGATCGACTGTTTGCCACGCTTTGGCGTTTGCTGCGCACCCGCACCCCTTCGGGAGCAATCACAGTGGAAGGGGCCGAAACAACTGTGGATCCGAGGCCGGAAAGTCTTGTGACACCAACGGACACGCTACCGAATGCATCCGAAGAAACAAGAAAAAATGGCGGAATCCTTCCGGCCGGACTGCCGGGCATTGACATTGCCCGGACAATGGCGGCCCTGGATATCGACGCCCCCACGCTAAAGCGCATCATGATCGGTTTTCGCTCTGACAACCGCGATACCGTGAAAAATCTAAGGCGGGCATTGGATGCAAAAGACCTGGAGCAGATGCGCCAATTGGCGCACAGCCTCAAAGGCAGCGCCGCCAATATCGGTGCCGGCCGACTGCACGCAGCGGCCCACGCCATTGAAGCAGCCTGCCTCACGGGTTTTTCAGCGGATAATGAACCGTCCGCGATGGAAACACGGGTAGTCGAACTGGCGTCCGCTTTGAACCAGGTGCTCGATTCGATTCGATCGCTGGAGGATCCTGTGGCCGGTGACAACAGCGTTCCGGAGCCCACCCGCACTGCACTGCAGCTCGATGCACTGCTGACGCCGCTGGCCGAAGCGATAGACCAGGCCGATCCTGAACAAATTTCCAAAGCGTTGCTTGTCGTCAATCAACAGGCATCCCGATGTCGCCAGATGGACACGCACACCTTGAAAGCCATAGGGAACCAGGTCAAGCGCTACGACTACGACATGGCATTGGAAACGATCCGGACGCTTCTCCACAAAGGACAGAAAGCCCCATGAACCCATCGCGACCCTTAGTGCTGATTGTCGATGACAATGCAACCAACATCGACCTGCTGGTCAACACATTGCAATCGGATTACCGTTTGGGGATTGCCAAGAACGGCCCCAAGGCGCTTGAATACGCTGAAAAACATAAACCAAACATCGCCTTGTTGGATATTATGATGCCGGACATGGATGGTTATGAGGTGTGCACGCGCTTGAAAGCCAATCCCGAAACCGCCTCCATTCCGATCATTTTCATCACGGCAATCAGTGAAACCGTCAACAAGACCCGAGGATTTGAATTGGGCGCGGTGGACTATATCACCAAACCCTTTCATGCAGCGGAAGTCCGGGCGCGGGTCAAAACCCATTTAGCGCTCGAGGAGATGAGACTGCAACTGCAATCCCACAACGTACTTCTGGAGCATAAGGTTGAGCAAAAGACGGCCGAAATCCGTGAGATCCTCAACCAAAGCATCCTCAGCATGGCACTAATGGTGGAAATCAGGGATCCCTATACCGCGGGTCACCAGGATCGCGTTGCCCAATTGGCATGCGCCATCGCAAAAAAAATGGGCCTGGCACCGACGATAATCGAAGGGATCCGGATTGCAGGACGTCTGCACGATGTGGGCAAGATCCGGATACCCGTTGCCATCTTAAGCCGGGCAGGCCCACTGTTGGCGGCTGAGTACGAAATGCTCAAAATTCACCCCCAAGTCGGTTATGACATTTTAAAAAAAATCCCCTTCCCATGGCCCGTGGCCCAGATGGTGTTGCAGCATCATGAGCGACTGGACGGTACCGGCTACCCGAAAGGCCTGTCGGGCGATGCGATCATGCCGGAGGCGAGAATCTTGGCGGTTGCCGATGTCATGGAAGCCAACAGCTCTTTCCGACCCTACCGCCCCGCGCGCGGAATCGAAGTCGCTTTGGCCAAAATTACCCAACAAAAAGGCAAGCAACTCGATGCCGACGCGGTTGCCGCCTGCCAGGACCTGTTTTCCAATCATGGCTTTACATTCCAGGACAGCGAAACGCATGCCATTGCACTGCGTTA
>JAGTVD010000029.1 GCA_018224505.1 Desulfatitalea sp.
AATGGTCTTCCCGGCTGCGTTGGGTGTAGAAAGAAGGGGGGTCCACGACGGCCAGGTCGTAACGTGTTGGCTTTCCCTCGGCTTTGGATAAAAAGTCGAAAACATGGGCCTGGATCGCCCGATGCTGTTCGCCACCGATCGCGTTGAGGGCCATGTTGCGACGGGTCCACGCGACGGCCGTTTGAGAGCGGTCCACCGATGTGGTGCTGTGGGCACCGCCTTTGGCCGCGTAACAGGAAAAAGTGCCGGTGTAGCAGAACAGATTGAGGAACTGCGTGCATGGTGAAGCTTCGCGCACCATCTGGCGGGTGTTGCGGTGATCGGCGAACAGTCCTGTGTCCACATAGTCCCGGGGGTTGACATAAAATTGCAAATCCCGTTCGGTTACCACGATCATCTGATTGGTATGGGCAATGCGCTGGTAGCGGTTGCCATCTGCGGCGCCATAATAGCGCTGCTTGAGGTGCACTTTTTCCGGGGGCACCTCAAGTGCCCTGGCCACGGCGTTGCCCATGATGGGCAGCCACTGGGGCGTGGATTGCTTGCGGGTGTATTCACCGATCACCAGATGCCCCCCGTACCAGTCCACCACGGCCCGAATTTCGGGAATTTCCCAGTCGTAGAGCCGAAACACCGTGATTTGCTGTTTTGCGAAACGTTTGCGCAGATGACGGTACTGCTTTTTGACCTTGTTGGCCAGCATGGCGGCTTGTTGCTGGTAAGCGTGCTGCAGCTCGGGGGATAATTGGGCTTCGTTCGGCATTCGGCATTGCCATCCTATGGGCGTTGACACAATGGGCGCTTCCTTACCATCTTTTGGCCCGCATGTCAGCAGGGCGATTGCATGTCCACAGGGCGATCGCCTTTAAATTTATGCATGGTAGATGCACTGGGCAGCTGAACGGCCACCTTTGCATTCCCCATCTTGCCAAAACCCTTTAAATTGTGGCATGCATGCCTCTTGGGATATAGCCGGGTAATGGCTGTGCGGATTCTTGATCTGGAGAGGAGGCGTCGATGAATTTTTGTTCCCACTGTGGCGGAAAGGTGCATCTGCGGGTTCCGGTCGGAGATGACCGGCCGCGTCATGTGTGCCGGGCGTGCGGCATGGTCCACTACCGGAACCCCGTTATGGTGGTGGGCTGCATTCCCCAGTGGGAGGACAAAGTCCTGCTTTGCCGCCGGAACATCGAACCCCGCAAGGGGAAATGGACATTGCCCGCCGGCTATTTGGAAAATGGTGAAACGGTCATGGACGGTGCCCTGCGGGAGACCTGGGAAGAAGCCGGTGCGCGGGTCACGTCCCTGGAACCTTACCTGCTTTTTGATATCGTCTATGTCAACCAGGTCTACCTGATGTTCCGGGCGTCTATGGAGACGCCCCACTTTACGACCACCGCGGAGAGTTCCGAGGTGTTGTTGGTGCGTGAGGAGGAGATTCCATGGAACGACATCGCTTTTCGGGTGATGGAAAAATGCCTGGCACGATTTTTCGCGGATCGCCTGCAAGGCGCTTTTCCATTCCGCATTCGTCAAATTCAACGGCATTCCCGATGAGCAAAGCGTGTGGTGGGAAGAAAGGATAGGTTCTCGGATGAGCGCGGCAGATTGCATCGACCAGAGTGAACCGGGTTGGGTGGCGCGGGTGACCTTGTCACCGCCCTGTTTGCAAGACAACTCCGCCGATGCCGACCGTTTGTGCCGCGCCGTGCGCAGGGAGCTGGGTGTCGCTCACTGCCATGTGGACCTGGATCTGCTCAAACGGTTGCCGGGGGTGTTGCGGGACGGGAACTATGCGGCGCGGTGCGTGATGTTTCGCGACGGTGACGTCGGGGTGCTGGTGCATGCGGTATCCGATGGCGATGGCGCCACACTGGCCGGTCTGGCGGTGGACCTGGGCACCACCCGGGTAGTGATGCGCCTGGTGGACCTGGACCAGCGGCGGGTGTTGGCCGAGACGGCTTTTGACAACCCCCAGGTGGCCATTGGCCCGGATATCCTGGCTCGGATTCACCACACCGAGCAGCCCGGCGGACTGGACCATCTTCAGGGGCTGATCGTCGGGGGGATCAACCGCCATCTGTCCGAAATGTGCCATACTTGTGGTCTGAGCGTCGACAATGTGCACCTGGTGACGGTGGCCGGCAACACGGCCATGGGCCACCTGCTGGCCGGCCTGCCGGTGCGCTGGATGATCCGCGAACCCTATATCCCCGCCGCCAATCGTTTTAACCTGATACCGGCCGCGCAATTGGGGTTGGCCACCCACGCCACTGCGCGGGTGATGCTGTTTCCCAGTGTCGGCAGCTACTTTGGCGGTGATTTGGTCGCCGGAATTCTGTTCACCGGACTTCACCAAAGCGCTGACACCGCCCTGCTGGTGGATGTGGGCACCAATGCCGAGGTGGTGCTCGGCAACCGGGAGTGGCTGATCGCCTGTGCCGGTGCGGCGGGGCCGGCCTTGGAGGGTGGCATGTCGCGCATGGGCACCACCGCCGGGCCGGGCGTTATCGACCGGGTGCGCATCGATTCCAGCACGCTGGCGTTTGACCTGCACACCATCGAAGATCAGACGCCCAGAGGTATTTGCGGTTCGGGGGTGATCGATCTGGCGGCCCAACTCTACCTGGCCGGCATGATCGACATCCGCGGCAAGTTGCGTCCCGATGTGTGCCGTCAGCGGCTGGAAACCGTGGATGGCATGGCCCATCTGACCATCGTGCCGGCGGATGGTTCGGCCACCGGGCAACCTCTGCGTATCAGCCAGGCCGACCTCGACAGCCTGATACGGTCCAAGGCGGCCATGTACGCCATTCTGGAAACCATCACCGGTGAGATGGGCCTTGCCCCGGAGGCGCTGCAAACTTTTTACGTGGCCGGCACCTTCGGCTCTTTCATCGATCCCCGATCGGCCATCACCATCGGTATGTTGCCGGACCTGCCGCTGGCGCGTTTTCAATCCATGGGCAATACGTCCCTGGGCGGCGCCACCATGGCCTTGATATCGCGGGAGGCGGTGAGCTCGGTGGACGCCATCCGGGACAGCATTACCTACATGGAGTTGAACGTCAACCAGGCGTTCATGAACCGCTTCTCAGCCGCCAAATTCATTCCCCACACCGATACCGGCCGCTTTCCATCGGTTGCCC
>JAGTVD010000030.1 GCA_018224505.1 Desulfatitalea sp.
ACCACTTCTACGCCGTCTCCTCCGGTGTTTCGCCCAGGACCGAGGGGTCGAAGATGTCCGGGAAGTAGTAGCGCAGCACTTTGGTGGGGAAACCGATGGTCAGGGGGGCGCGGTGGGAAGTGCTGCGCACCAGCCCTTCGCTGATCAGTTGGCTGACGATGCGCCGGGCGTTGCGGTCGGTCTGGCTGTCCATGCCCATCACCGCCCGGGCTTCGCCCCGGGGGATTTCGCCTTGCAAAAAGAGCGTCTTGAGCAGCTTGGCGGCCCGTTGATCCAGGGGGTGGAGGGCGCCGCGGGCCTGCTGGCGATCCTTGATGTAGCCTTCGATGCGCGCATCGATGCGGTGGAGGCCGAGAATCTTGTCCATGAACGTGGCCTGGTCCAGGCACACCTCCAGAAAATAGAGGCAATAGTCGGTAAAAAAGGGCTGATCGAATCGTGTGCGGTTCGCGTTGGGTGAATCGGCGGATTGCAGGTTGGTCATGTACCATTGCTTGTTGCGGGAAAACCCCCGCGACAGCGACCACAGGTTGGCCCGGTTGATGCCGATGGCGGCCATGTAAAGGCCGGAAAAGAGCCGGGCCACCCGGCCGTTGCCGTCGCGGAATGGGTGCAGCCACAACAAACGGTGGTGGCTGGCTGCAGCCGCGATCAGCCGCTCGTCGCCATGAAAGTTGCCTGGATGATAGAGGCGGCTGAAGGTCGCGAACATATCCGGCAGCCGGTGGGCCGCCGGGCCGTGGGTGGTGGTGCCGCCGTCCAGTGAGATGTGGGCGTCCCGCAGCCGGCCGGGCATCACCGAGTGGCGCGTGAAACCGCTCTGGCTGTGGGTGTGTTGGTGCTCCGGGGGCAGTTGTTCGTAGAACATGCGGTGGATGCGGCATACGAAATCGAGGGCGCACGGGTTCTCCGGCGGCGCGTCGGGCAGTTCGGCCATCAAGGCCCGTTCCGTCTGCACATGGGCCGCGCACAGCTGCTGGGCATACCGTTTGTCCGCATCGCTCGCGTAGTTCTGCTCCAAGGCGGCTTCGATGTCCAGGATGGAGGTTTTGTGCCCTTCGATCAGGTTGGAGTGATAACTGTTGAGAAATCGCAGCCGGTCGCCCAAGGCGGCGGCGGTCTGGCCGGCGATGCGCCCTTCGAGGGTGGCCGAGGCGACCACCACCGCCTGGGCCATGTCCTTCAATTCGCCCAGGCGGTGGGATGGCAGGGGCGGATCAAAGGAAAGATCTGGGGATTCGATCGTCATGGCAATGGTCTTTATGTCCGGTTTAATGTCCGGTATATTTCCATATATATTTAATAGATAATCTACATTATGCTGCATATTTTGTCCAGTTCATTTTCGACCAGAAGAAACATACCCATCCAACCCCTGTTGCACGAACTCATAATGCAAGGCTTAACCCTATCTTTTACGCCCATGGCTGCCGGTAGCGCACAACCGGTCGTTCGTCCGGCGCCGCCGTGCGGAACTCGAGCGTGGTGATCGAAGCATGGGCCGGGTAGCTGGCGGGGAAACCGGTCTTTTTGAGCCGCACCTTGTTTTGGGCCGTCAGGTCGAATCCCTTGGCCCAAAGCATGGTGAATACGATCACATCGCCGTGGGTCACCGCCGCCACTTGGCCGCCGACAAATTGGCGCCGCGCCTGCTGGAGGAAAAGCTGCATGCGTGCCACAATGTCCGCCGGTTGCTCGTATTCGGGCGGTGCGCCGGTGTAGATGTCGCCATTGAGCGCATCCACCCGGGCGCCCGGCAGCCCTTCATAAACGGTGTGTACCTCGATGAGGCGTTGGGTTTGGTGGAGTCGCCGGTTGGGAAAAAAGGTCAGAATTTCGGCCGCGGTCTGGCGGGTGCGCAGCAACGGGCTGCTGAACACGGCGCGCAGGTCGTGCGCGCGCAGATGGTCGCCCGCGCTCCGGGCCTGCGCCCTGCCCCGGGCGCTTAAACGGAAGCGGGGCAGGCGGCCGTAGAGGATCTGGTCCGGGTTGTGGACTTCGCCGTGGCGAATCAGGTGGATGCAGGTGGTGTTCATGGTCGGGTGCCTGTCTGTGCTGCAAACGGTCAAGGATGTTCGTGGGGTTGGCCGCCCAGGGGGTGGCAGTGGGCATGATCATGGTGGTGCAGCTCAGTGTCCGCCACGATGCGGCCGTCTTTCAGGGTGTAGAAGTCGCTGACCACATCGGCCATGAAGTCGAACTCGTGCGAGATGAGGATGTAGGAAAGATCGAGCTCCAGCAGGATGGTCTTCAGTCGCGCTTTGGTCTTTTCATCCAGGCCGCTGGTGGGCTCGTCGAGCAGCAGCACCTCCGGTTCCATGGCCAGCACGGTGGCCAGGGAGACCAGCCGTTTCTCGCCGCCGGACAATTTGAAGGTGATCCGCGGCCCGAAGCCTTGCAACCCCAACTGGTCCAACACCCGATGGGCAATGGCGATGGCCCCGGCCTTGCTTTTGCCCATGTTCAGCGGCCCGAAGGCCACATCTTCCAGAACCGTGGGCGAAAAGAGCTGGTCATCGGCATCCTGGAACAGCATGCCGATGCGCTGGCGCACGGCCACAAAATCCTTTTCTACCGCCACCGGTCGACCGAAAATTTCGATCCGGCCGCCATCGGGCCGCAACAGACCCATGATGAGGTGCAGGAGGGTGGTTTTGCCGCTGCCGTTGGGCGCCACCAGGCCGATGCGATCCCCCGGATAGAGGTCGAAATTGAGCCGGTCCAGCACCGGCGGTCCGCCGGAATAGGCAAAAGAGAGTTCCCGCAAGCGGATGATGGGTGTATGGTCGCGGTCGGTATTCATCACCCGAAGGCTTTAGCATACTCGGGCGGGATTGGCTATGGGATTAACGGCGGTGGTCAGGGCAATCGCACATCGCCGCATCGATAGGTACCGGTGGAGCGTGTGGATGGTGAGCTGGTGATCTATGGGGCGATGTGTTTGCCCTGGGCGACGCCGGCTTTTCTGTTGACAAACCCACCCGCTGCCATTTATAGGTCTATTCAGACTCTTAAATCAGCAGGTTGCCATGAAACCGATTGTCCCATTGGCCGCCGCGGCCGCGCGTAGCACAGCTCGGGCGATAGGCGGCGAACAGTAACACCAAACGTCGTTTATATTACGCCACGGGCTGTAGCGGTCGCTCCGTGGCGTTCGTTTCAAGGCCCCGGATCGAAGCCGACGTTCCGGGGCCTTTCTGTTTGCAAAGGAGACGTGTCAGATGGAACCAGAAGAAAAATCGACCATTCATTTTGCCGGCCGCATGGCGCAATTGCCGCCCTATTTGTTCGGCATGATCAACCAAATGAAGATGGAGAAGCGCTGGCAGGGGGACGATGTTATTGACCTGGGCATGGGTAATCCGGTGGACCCGGCCCCCGCGCAGGTTATAGAGAAACTGGTGGAGGTGGCCGTTGACCCCAAAACCCACCGTTACCCCGTGGCCTATGGTATGCGCAACCTGCGCATCGAGATCGCCAAGAGCTACAAAAAGGATTACGGCGTCGAGTTGGATCCCGACGCCGAGATCATCTGCACCATCGGCTCCAAGGAGGGGATCTCCCATCTGTGTCTGGCCCTGATCGGCCCCGGTGATACGGTGCTGGTGCCGGCGCCGGCCTTTCCGGTGCACATCTATGCCGCCATTATCGCCGGCGGCAGTGTGCTGCGCATCGCCCTGGACGATGAGGCGGTGTTCCTCGAGCGCCTGGAGAACATGTGCGCCAATGTCTATCCCCGGCCCAAGGTGCTGATCCTCAACTATCCGCACAACCCCACCGGCGTGCTCGGCACCCGTTCCCTGTACGAGCGGGTGGTCTACCTGGCCAAAAAGTACGGCTTCATGGTGATCCACGATTTTGCCTACAATAAAATCACCTTCGACGGCTACGTGGCGCCCAGCTTTCTGGAGGTGCCCGGCGCCCTGGATGTGGGGGTGGAGTTCGGTTCCTTTTCCAAATCCTACAACATGGCCGGCTGGCGCCTGGGTTACTGCGTGGGCAACAAACAGATGGTCACCGGCCTGCGTCAGATCAAGGGCTACTATGACTATGGCATTTTTTCGGCCATCCAGGTTGCCGGTATCGTGGCGCTGCGCCACTGTGACGAGGATGTGGTTCACCAGGCCCAGATCTACCAGAACCGGCGCGATGTAATGTGCGAGGTGCTCGAACGTATGGATTGGCCGGTGGAGCGACCCAAGGCCGGTATGTTCGTCTGGGCCAAAATTCCACCCCCCTTCGACAAGCTCGGCTCCATGGAGTTTTCGATCCAGATGATGCGGCGCGCCAATGTGGCTCTGGCCCCGGGCATCGGCTTCGGCGAGGAGGGCGAAGGCTACCTGCGCATCGCCCTGGTGGAAAACGAGCACCGCATCCGCCAAGCCCTGCGCCAGATGAAAAAGGCCATGAAGGAGATGGAGCAGGAGATGGGGCTCTAATCCGTCTTATTCGAATGATTCTGGGCCTGGGCCACGGTGATGGCGATGACGTTGACCACGTTCTCCATGTCCGTATCGCGCTGCAGCACGTTGAACGGTTTGCTGATGCCCATCAGAAGCGGCCCCACGGACTTTGCGGCGCCCAGGCGGTCCACCAGCTTGTAGGCGATGTTGCCCGCCGCCAGGCCCGGGAAGATCAGCACATTGGCCGGCTGCTGCAGGCGGTTGAAGGCAAAGGCGCCGTTGAGAATCTCCTCAACCAAAGCGGTGTCGGCCTGCATCTCGCCATCGATGGCCAGTTGTGGTTGGCAGGCTCGGGCGATACGCGCGGCTTCGGCCACTTTCTCCGTTTCCGGATGGCGTGAACTGCCGAAGTTGGAAAAGGAGAGCATGGCCACCCGGGGCGTCATGTCGAAAAAGCGGGCCATTTCCGA
>JAGTVD010000031.1 GCA_018224505.1 Desulfatitalea sp.
CCGTAGGAGGTGGCCAGCCCCAGCCCGGTGCCTTTGTCCCGGTCCTTAGTGGAGAAAAACGGCTCGAACAGACGCTCGAGGGTCTCGCGCGACATGCCGGTGCCGGTGTCGCTCACCCGCAGTGTGGCATAATCGCCGGGCGCCACCCCGGGCTTGAGGGCGGCATGGGCGTCGTCCACGACCGACAAACCGGTTTCGATGGTCAGCGTGCCGCCATCGGGCATGGCATCCCGGGCATTGACCGCCAAATTCATCAGCACCTGTTCCAATTGGGAGGTGTCGGCGTTGACCTTAAGGGATGTGGGCGCCAGCTCCAGCACCAGCGCAATGTCCTCGCCGATGACCCGGCGCAGCAATTTCTCGAAGCCGGTCACCAGGCCATTGAGATTGAGCACCTCCATTTCCAAAACCTGCTTGCGGCTGAAGGCCAGCAGTTGCCGGGTCAGGTTCCGGGCCCGCAAGGCTGCATCCCGGATCTCGTCCAACGGCTCACGGTGGGGGTGCCCCGCATCCAGGTCGTCCAGAACCACATCGGTGTATCCCATGATAATCGAAAGCAGGTTGTTGAAATCGTGGGCCACCCCGCCAACCACGCGCCCCACGGCTTCCATCTTCTGGGCCTGGTAAAGCTGGGCCTCCAGGGCCCGCCGCGCTTCTTCCCCCGCCTGGATGGTTTGCCGGGCCGCCAGATTATGAAGGGCATAGGCCAGATCTGCGGCCATTCCGGCAAAAAGCTTTTGCTCTTCGGGATCGGTGGCCACGGGATGGTGCACGCTCACCGCCAGGTAGCCGTAATCCGACGCCTGATGGGTCAGCGGCACGCACATCCGGTGTGTACAGGGTGTGGCCGTGACAATGGGGCACCCAGTGCAATCCGGATGAAGGTCTTCGATCACGTGAATGCCCGCCTTGCCATGTGCCTGGACAAAGCAGGCCGGCATGTGTCCGCCGGCCATATCCCGCACAAGCGTTTCGCCGGCCGCGGCAAACCCGGCACTAGCGGTGGGGCCGGGTTGCCCCCCGTCATCGAGCAGCACGATCAATGCCCCGCCATAACTGCGGCCCATCACCATCAGGTCGCACGCCTGCTGGATCAAGCGCAGCGGATCTTTCTCGCGCAGGATCAGTTGGCTGATGCCGCGCAGGGTGTGCAGCACCTCGTTGAGGTGCCGGATACGGATACCGGCCTTCCTGCGCTCCCTGCGCAGATCCCATTCGCGCAACACCCGGGTGACGGTGCGTGGCAGTTCGGCGAACGCTTCGGGGGATTTGACCATGTAATCCAACGCGCCCGCCTTCAGGGCCGCCACCGCCATCTGCTCGGTGCCATGACTGGTCATGATCAGAATTGGAAAACCCCCTTGCTCCGGCGGGTCGGTTAAGATCTCCAATGCAAGGCCATCAGGCATATTCAGATCGACGATAGCGATTTTGGGGCAGGTGGCAGCGGTTTGGCGCCGGAATGCCGCCAGGGTGTCCTCCACCTGAACGGTCATGGCAGGGTCTGCATGCTGCAACGCCCGCCGGATGGCCTCGGCGTGCGCGAGATCATCCTCGGCGACCAGGACGTAATCGGACCCGGAAATCGGAGACGCGATGGACCGGTGGTCGTTCATGGGGTTTCTCCGTCGGGAAAGCGGTTCCACGCCAGCCAATAGAAACCGAAGGCTTTCATCAAGCAGGTGAATTTTTCAAAATCCAGTGGTTTGACCAGGAAGCTGCACGCACCGTTGTCGTAGGCGCCCAACATGTCCGCTTCGGCGGCGGAGGTGGTCAGGACCACCACGGGAATGCGCCGGGTGCGCGCATCCCCCTTGATCCGGCGCAGCACCTCCAGCCCGTCCACCTTGGGCAATCGAAGATCCAGCAGGATCAGGTCCGGCGCGGCGGATTCAGGGCCGCCCGGCTGCCCAACACCGCCGAACAGGTAGTCCAGGGCCGCCTGGCCGTCCATCACATGATGGATTTGATTGGCCACACGACTATGGCTCAAGTTACGCCGGACAATCTCGGCATGGGCCTGATCATCCTCCACCAGCAAGATGGTGATCGGTTTACCGTGGGTCATGTGGAATCCCCCTGTTCACCCGTTTTCCGATTATAAGTCCTTCAGGGTCAAGTAAAAGGTCGCACCCTTGCCCTTGCCTTCCGATTCGGCCCAAATGCGCCCCCCGTGCACCGCCACGATTCTTTGCACCAGGGCCAGGCCGATACCGGTGCCCTCGCTGTCGGGGTCCAGCTTCTCGAACAGCCCGAACAGCTTGGCATGGTGACGCGGATCGATGCCGTCACCGTTATCGCGCACGAACAGCACCGTTTCGCCATCGTTGTTGCGCACACCGATCTCCACGGTCGGGTGCGGTTGATCGCCCATGAACTTGACGGCGTTGTCCAACAGGTTCTGGAACAGTTCCACCAGCCGCTGACGATCACCGAAAAGCATCACCGGTTGCGGCGTCACCTGCACATGCACCCCGCGGGTTACAATCCGGCCCGCCACCAAACCGAGCGCCTCCTGAACCACAGCTTGCAAGGCGACCTGTTCGGGTTCGCTCACCAGGCGACCGATCCGCGACAGGGCCAGCAATTCGTCCAGCAGGCGGGCCATTTTCCTGGCGGCCGAACGGATGTAACCTATATCGGATTGGACGGCTTCAGCGTCCGCCTTCTGCATATCCGCCTCCAGGTATCCCAGAAAAGTGCGGATGGTCACCAACGGGCTTTTCAAGTCATGGGAAACAGTATAGGTAAAACGCATCAGTTCGTCGTTTTTTTGCTGCAGTTCGGCTTCGGTCCGTTTGAGAAGGGTGATGTCCCGGGCCGAGGAGAGCATCCCGGTAAACCGTCCCCGGGCATCGGCCAGACGCCGGGAGCGCCATGCCAGCAGCCGTTCCTGGCCGTCCGACCGCCGGTACAGGCCTTCCGAAACCCTCACTTCCGCTTGGCGCTTCGGGTTCAGGCCATCATCGCCGTCAACCGACG
>JAGTVD010000032.1 GCA_018224505.1 Desulfatitalea sp.
CGAAGCTATTACGATCTACAGAACCCATGCTGAGTTTTATAAATTAAAAATTTCGAATTATTATACTTTAAAAAAATTGGAAGCCGGGACTTCTTAAGAGGTTATCAATCTTACAGCAATTCAATACGCCGTGCCTTAATCATACTTAAGATAAGAAATTGCGTTCATAAATTTAAAGCCAGTTAGAATTTAATTGACACGAGTGGCGCATTGGTTTAGTGGTAATCCAATCGCAGTGTGTTGCATCAATAAAGGGAGCACAGTCTGTGGCGAAAGACAGGAAAACGGCCACCCGGCGGGCGCAGATATTAAAAGCGGCGGAAAAAATTTTCGCTGAAAAAGGATTTCACGAAGCCACCATTTCTGAAATCGCCAAAGGTGCAGGGCTCTCCGAACCCACCATCTACGAGTATTTTCCTTCCAAAGAAGAAATCTTGTTCCAAATTCCGGCGGAAACTTCCTGCCGGTTAGGTGAACTGATCCGGTTTCACTTGCAGATGGCCAAGGGAACGGCCAGCAAGTTGAGAGCATTGATTTACATTCTGTTCTGGATCCATCAGACCGATCCGAATTATGCCGCCGTCAGCTATCTGATTTTGAGGCAAAACAGCCGCTTCATCAACACAGAAGCCTACCGGACCCTGCGCGAAAACCTGCGACCGCTAATGGATGTCATCAAAGAGGGTATCGAGGCCGGTGAGATAAAGTCCAGCTTCACGCCTTACTTTATTCGTTCGGTGATCCTGGGGAGCATCGAGCACCTGACCACCCGAAAACTGTTAATGGGCACCGAAGACAACCTGCTCGATTATGTCGATTCGCTGGTGGAATTGGTCATGGGAGGGGCCGGGCAGGATAACAACCCGGGCGTATTGCGCTTCAACGTGACAGTTCGGTCGGATGCAGTTCAAAAAACACCTGTTTCCGAGGTAGCGCAACCGAAACGACGCTGTCCGTCCAAGTCACGTAAACGCACGCAAACAAATAACAATCCAGGAGGCTGAAATGAACGGGTGCAAAATGGTATGCAAAGGAATTACGGTGTTTTTGTTTACCCTCGCCCTGGTGACCAGTGCTTTGGCGCAGGACAAGGGACCGATTATCATCGGATTCATGGGGAACCTGTCGGCTGCCCCTTGCCTCAGCGCCAGGGGGGCGGCCCAACTGGCTGTTGAGGAAATGAATGCCGCGGGTGGTATCCTTGGCCGGCCGGTGGAGCTGATCATAGAGGATACCAAGGGTGAAATCCCCAAGGCGGTAGAGCTATACAAAAAACTGGTTATGACAAACAAAGTGTCTGCTGTGGTGATTGCCGAGAAGGTTGAAATGGCTGTTGCGGGCATGGAAATAGGCGCCGAGCTCTTCAGGGAATACCCCCATGTGATGTTCTCCACCATCGGCTCGGGGGACGTGATCTGGCACCGTGTCCGGGACGCCTATGACAAATACAAGTTCGGGTTTCAGACCTACTATGCGGTTTCGACCCATTACTTGACGACCTTTAGCCATCTCAACGCCACTGTTTTCAAAGAGTTGGCCGGAGCCAAAAAGATAGCGCTGGTCTACGAAGACATGGAGTGGACCCGTCCACTGCGCAGAGGCCTGGAAGGGGTCTCACCTCGGCTGGCGGAAGTGTACCAGAAGGATGGTTTGGAGGTGGTGCACGAGACCACCGTGTCCACGGATCAGAAAATGTTTACTTCGATATTCGAACAGATCGCCGCCAGTGGCGCCGATGCCATCGACTGCGTTATCGGCTATATCGACCAGGGGGCATTCATCAAACAGTGGGAGCAATCCAGCGCCCGGGACATCCCCATTTTTATCTGGGGCGGCCTGGCGGGCATGCCGCCGGCATGGCAAGTCACACAGGGCAAAACCCTTGGCGTCATGGTGGGATCTTCCATGACTCGCGTGGCCATCACAGAAAAGACCATTCCTTTCATGGACAACCTCGCCACCAAGTATAAGGTTGGGCCGATATTCGGCTCCCATACGACCTACGATACGCTTTTCGGTTTAAAGAAGGCCATTGAAAACGCCGGTGGCGTCGCTGATGTGGAGGCGTTGATCAAACAGCTGGAAGCAGTGGAAGAGGTTGCCGTGCTGGGCACCATCGGCTGGGATGCGAAGCTGCATTACAATCTGCCTCACCCGAAATATATCACCCCCGTAGTCCAATGGCAGAAGCAAGGCGACCAGGGCGCCATGCAGGTGATCTTTCCTGCTGAGTTCGCCACGTCCAAGTATATGACCCCCGCAGACCTCAGAAAGTAGGCCGCATGCGCGGCGCGTCGATCCATCACCCCATGGAAAGAGGCGGCTTTGTTGGGCCGCTTTTCCATGGGCATGGCTCAATGCCGGTGAGGAGTATCCTGCCATGTTGATGTACCAAATTCAATCCGTTCTTGTGTATACGTTTATCTGGGGGTCCATCTACCTTCTCATTTCATTGGGGTTTTCATTGATTTGCGGTGTTCTTCGTATCTTTCACCTGGGTTACGGCGTCACCTTCGTATTGGCAGCTTATGGGACGTATGCCCTGATGAACGAATTGCATCTGAGCCTCTGGACGGCCATCCCCCTGATTTTTGTCCTGCAGATCGTGATAGCCTTGTTGGTTTTCTATAAAGGAATTTTTCAACGCTATCTGGAGCAGGAAGAAATTCTCCTGACGCTCTCCATACTGGTATTTTTGGCGGTAACCCATCTGGCCAACCACATCTATCCTATTACCGCCGGCGTATCGCTACCCACCACCATCATCGATGGCACATTCTTGATCGGTAAGGTCAGGATCTCTTACCAGATGCTATTCGCGGCGCTTGCCGGCATTGTGGTAACATCGCTGTTTGTCTGGATGTTTCTCAAAACCCGCATCGGTCTGATCATTCGCGCGATGAGCCAGGATATCCACGCGTCCCGGCTAATGGGTGCCGATGTGAACATGATGTACTACCTGGCGATGGCCTTGTCGGTGATCCCACCCACCATTTGCGTGTTGATGATTGCCCCTTTCTGGAGCATTGATCCGCATATGGGGATGGGGCTGTTGATAACGGCTATGCTCGTTTCCATTCTGGGTGGGCTTGGCAATCTCAAAGGAAGTATTGTCGCCTCATACCTGATTGGCTTCATACACGCCTTTGTTAGCTTTTTTTACGTATCGCGATTCATGGGCTTTGCCGCTCTTGTCGTCACCTTAATGGTCATGATCTTCAAGCGAGGCGGCCTCTATCCCGGAGAAACCATATGGTAAAGTTCGAATTCAAACGCGATCGTGTTGTCTTTCGCTGGAAAGACCTCAAATACGAATACATCATCGAGCCCCGCTACTGGCGCAATCCCGCGATAGGCATAGCACTACTGGCCGCCTTGCCGATAGTGGTCTGGAATTATCCGGCAATGCTGACAATGTTCACTACAGCCAATTTGCTGGCAGCCATTACCATCCCCCTCGGGCTCCAACTGGTCGGCACCGCCCGGGTCAATTTTGGACCGCAACTCTATCTCGGTATTGGCGGGTACACCGCCGCGCTGCTCAATCTGCATTTGGGTTGGCACCCGTTCGCAACCCTGCTGGCAACCATTTTGGTGTGCGGATCGATATCCTTGATCCTGAGCCCCATTACGTGGATTGCCAAGGGATTGTACTTCTCCCTGATTACCCTGATTTTGCCGCTTGCCTTTCTGGATCTGACCTTCATCTATGGCGACTTGTTCCGCGGAGAGGTCGGGCTGATCGGCATGAGCCCGCTGTTTGATCTGGGACGGGTGACATGGAATTACGTTTCCTATTACTACCTCTCCTTGATGCTGATGCTTTTTTACTTGCTGATTGCCGATAAAATCGGGCAGTCCCGGTATGGTGTGACACTGGCTTCGATTAATGAGGATGAGGATGTTGCAAAAATGATGGGCGTCAACGTCAACCGCAACAAAGTGTTCTACTATGTTTTCCCTTCCATCCTCATTGGCGTTGTCGGTTGGTTTATCGTTCACACCTTTCGGACATTCGCTGGTGTTACCTATCTTCCACTGGAGTATATGCTCAAAGTTCTGATCATTATCCTGATCGGTGGGCGGGCTTACTCTTACGGGGCCATCTGGGGGGCCTATTTTGTCACCATCCTGGAGGATGTGCTGCGGATGGCAGGGCCGATCAACTATGTGCTCTTTCCCGTTTTTCTGATTCTGGCCATTGTGCTGCTCCCCCGGGGTGAGGGCCTTTTCGGCCTTTATCACAAACGGCACCATCGCGATTACTTTCCTCAGCTCAAGGTAAGGAGAAATTGAACCGTGCTGGAAATTGAAGGATTGCATAAATCGTTCGGTGGATTGGATGCGGTCAAAAATGTCGATTTTTCGGTTCGCCAAGGCGAAATCGTCGGATTGATCGGCCCAAACGGGGCCGGCAAGACAACGGTCATGAACCTGATTTCCGGTGCCATGAAGGCCGACAAAGGTGCCATTCGTTTCCTGGGGCGGGAGATCAGCGGTCTGCCTTCAAACAAGGTGTGTCGCATGGGTATCTGCCGCACGTACCAGATCCCTAAGCCGTTCTATGCCATGACCGCCCTGGCGTCGGTGACGGTCAGTGTGATCAACGGTGGCGACCGTCCGAATATGAGCCTGTTCGATGCCGCCTTCGAAGCGTCCTATTACCTCGAATTCGTGGGACTTTTCGCCAAAAGGGACATCTTGGCAAAAGATCTCAACCTATACGAGTTGCGCATGCTGGAGTTGGCCAGGGCGCTGGCGACTACACCGCGTCTGCTGCTTCTAGATGAATCCATGGCCGGCTTGAACCCCGGCGAGGCGTCCCTTGCGCTGGATATGATCTGGAGTGCTCAGGAGCAATTCGGCATCACTATTTTGTGGATCGAGCACGTAATGAAAGTGATTATGGCCGCCGCTCAGCGAATTGTCGTGCTTCAACATGGTCAAAAATTAATGGAGGGCACGCCCAGCGATGTGATCAATGATCCGCGTGTCATCGAAGCATATCTGGGAGGCCGACATGTTGTCGATTAGACAGTTGAACGTATCCTACGGTGTCATACCGGTGCTCCATGACCTGAGTCTGGAGGTCGCGCAGGGAGAAATCGTTGCACTGGTGGGGTCGAACGGTGCGGGTAAAACCACCCTGCTTAATACGATTTCCGGCTTGCTGCCCGCCGCCGGTGGCCAGATCATTTTTCAAGGGGCTCGCCTGGATCGGCTCGCGCCGCACCGCATTGTGGCCTCTGGCATTTCCCACATCCCCGAGGGGCGGAAAATTTTTCCCTATCTATCCGTGCAGGAGAACCTGATGATGGGCGCCTGCCAGGGCAAGGCGTGGAAAAACAGGAAGGAGATGTTGCACCAAGCTGCCGAGATGTTTCCCATTCTAGATGAAAGGGCCCAGCAGCGTGCCAGCCTCATGAGCGGCGGTGAACAGCAGATGCTCGTCATCGCCAGGGGGTTGATGGCCCGGCCCAAATTGCTGCTGGTGGACGAACCTTCGCTGGGGCTGAGCCCTGCTGTTATGGCCAGGATCTATGAGACCATTCAAGCGTTTCCCCGCATGGGAATCACTGTACTGCTTTCGGAACAAAACGCCCAGGCAGCACTTGAAATCGCAGATCGGGGTTACGTACTGCAGGATGGTCACATCGTGCTTGAAGGTCCGGCCGACGAACTGGTCCGCAGTGAAATGGTCAGAAAGGCCTACATTGGAGGATAGGAGCGAACCTATGCATGACGACTATTTCGACTTTGTGGAACAGTTGTATGATACCGACCAAATAACAGCCAAGCCCCGTGCGCTGGAAGGTTTGCGCGTGCTGGATCTGTCCCACATGATTTTTGGTCCCACTGCCGCGCGGGTTCTGGCCCAATATGGGGCTGAAGTGATCAAGGTCGAACTGCCCTTTACTGGTGACTACTGGCGATCATCCACTTATTGGGGCAAATATTGGAAACATTCCAACCCGCTTTGGAATTTCATCAACCACAGCAAATACTTCGTGGCTATTGATGTCAAGGAACCCAGGGGGCGGGAAATGATATTGCAGCTGGCGGAAAAGTCGGATGTGGTGATTGAAAACTTTTCCCCCGGCACAGTGGAGGCCTGGGGTATCGGATACAGCACTTTGAGCGCTAAAAACCCAAAAATTGTTTATGCCAGTTGCAGCACTTTCGGGCAGTATGGCCCTTTCAGGTATTTTCCCGGCTGGGATTTGCTGGCCCAAGGGGCCAGTGGCATGCTTTCGGCAACGGGTTATGAAGGCACTGACCAGTATTTCAAGATTCCGGATTTTTACGGCGATTTCTGTCCGGGCCTCTATTCGGCCATGATGATCGTTATGGGGCGGAATGATCGGGCAAGGAAGGGGAAGGGACAATACATGGACATCTGTCAAGCGGAGATTCTCATGCGCGCTCTGCCGCATTTTTCCTATTTTAAATCCATGGGTGAGGATATCGGCAGGACCGGCGGTCATGATCCTGCCATGTCGCCTTCAGGCATTTTCAAAGCCGCCCAGGGCGCCTTCGTTGCGCTGGCCATTGCTTCCGATGCGCAGTTCCAGGGGCTTTGCAGCGCCATGGAGAAGCCGGAGTTGGGTCAGGATTCCCGTTTCAGCAAAGCCTTGGACCGTCTGAAGCCGGAGAACGCGGCGGCCATTGAGCAACTGGTTGCCCAATGGGTTTCCGGCCTTGCAGTGGATGGCTTGATGTCCCTGGCCCAAACCCACGGCTTTCCAGCGGCACCTGTAAGGGATGACCTGGAGATTTCTGAGGAACGGTGGCGTCAGGAGCGGGGAAATGTTGTGGTGTTCGACGATCCCATGTACGGCAAACTGAAATTGGAATCCACCACTGTGCGGTTAAGTGCAACGCCTGCTCGCATTCAATGGCTGACGCGTCCGCTGGGGTACCACAATCGTTATATTTTTAAATCGTTGCTCGGGCTGTCGGAGGACCGGATCAGAGAGTTGGAAAAAGCGCGGGTAGTAGGCTACTGGGACTACCGGGTCGGGCAGCGGCCGCCGGTCTATTACGATATCGAAAATGACCCCATCTTCAATTACCAGGACGGCAACAATGGCTGATAAGGAAAAAGTTTACTCGCGATATGTGCGAAAGGTAGGCACCTCTGATCGTTTGGCTCAATGGGGGCGTATGCTTGGGGGCATGATGTCGGCCGACGGCAAGCCCGAGGCGTTGGACGATATCATGGTGCTGGATTTAAGCTACGCCAACTATGCTGGACTGATCGCCGCCGGGCTGTTGGCTGAGGCCGGGGCGGAAGTCATCAAGGTTGAACCGGCTGGGGGGGACCCGGCGAGGGTTGTCACTCCTTTTGGTGTCCATAAAAACGAAACCGGTATCACATTTGCGGCCGAATCGCGTAACAAAAGGCATGTGATGCTCGATTTCGGTGAGGCATCGGATCGAGAGAAATTGGGCAGGTTAATGGCAAAGGCCGATATCATCATAGAGACATACGCCCCTGGTGAAATGGATGCTCTCGGATTAGGCTACCGGCAGCTTCGTGAACTTAATCCGGGTCTGATTTATGTGGCCATGACGCCTTATGGGCACACCGGAACCCGGGCCCGAACCCATGGCCGTATTCCCTGGTCCGATCTGACGAGTCAGGCCGAATCGGGGTTGTGTGCAATTTTGGGAGATCTGCCCGATGCACCGGAACCCATGAATTGGCCTACACGGGCCGGCTTTCATGCCGCCGGCTATGCGGTGGCCGTGGAGGCGGTGGCCGGCACCTTGGCGGCTCTGCTGTTCAAGCGCCTGAATGGGAAGGGCCAGATGATCGATGTGGCCACCTCGGACGCTTATTCCTCCTGCGTCGGATTTCCGCCTACCATCGGCCATTTGTGGAAGCGGCCGCGGCCTCGTTATGGCACGCTCGATTACGGCCTATGTCCGTACGGTTTTTTTAAATGCAAGGATGGTTATGTGGCCATTGCCTGTTTTCGAGATCAGGATTTTCGTGCCGCGCTCAAAATATTGGGAAAATGGGACCTCGAGGAAGAGTGGCGTCACCTGATCGATCGCATTACAGACAATGTCGATAAGGTGCGTGGGCTCAACAAGGAGATTGAAGCGGCTGTGGCTGGTTTTACTTATGATGAGATTTTCGGGAAGTTTTCCCGATACAGCATCAAGGCTGCCGGTTCCAAGTGGCGAGGGGGCGGATTGCCGGTGACGACCAAAATGTTAACCGCCGAAGAGGTCTTCAAGGTGGATCATTGGAAGGCACGCAAAACGTTTACGGATGTGAAGGAACACAACTTCGGCGTGCTGACCTTGCCGGTGGCCGGAAAAATGTCCGAAACACCCCTGCGGGTCAAATGGATCAAAACCGAATTGGGCGCGGACAATGATTATGTGTTCGAAAAATATCTAAAAAATTAACACACTACTTGAGATGTTCATCGCTGAATCGCTTATTGACAAAATGGCCCATCTTCCGTATAAAACCAAACCCAAGCCGGAGTGGTGAAATAGGTAAACGCAGCGGACTCAAAATCCGCCGGGCGCAAGCCCTTGTCGGTTCGATTCAGACCTCCGGCACCAAGTGCAAACAAGGGGTTATCCATCAAGGATAGCCCCTTTCTTTTTGCCGGGATGTCGAATTGTGCTCGAAACGTGCCCACCTGTGACTCGAGGTGGGTTCCCTTCCTTTGTGCGGCAAGTTTCAAATCAGCTGCGTTCAAATCACATAATCTACTGTTATGTATACAAAGACAAGCGAGTTGGCCGGTCAACGCTTTTTAAGATCCTTACCAACACTGAACGCCTGAGCCAATGGCTTGCCAATGCCATAATAGCGCTGTTCCGCACCGGAACTATAAATGATCGGCTTGACTTTGGTCACGTCCGGTTGGCCGGCCGTTGTGCACGCTTCGGTTACGTGGGTTTCTGAAACTTCTCCGACAACCAGGGCGTGACTGCCCAGATCCAGTATGTGGACCACCTTGCATTCCAGGTTCAGCGGGCACTCCTCGATGAGGGGTGCGGTTTCCAAACCGCCGTAAAATACAGTGAACCCGCAATCGGCGGTCTTGTCCTTCCCGGCCCCAGAGACGATTCCGCAATAATCAGTTTCCTTGACCTGCTCTTCGGAAGGCACGTTTATGGAAAAGGTTCCGTTTTCTTTGATTCCGATTAAAGTGTGACGGTGATGTTGCAACGCCACGGTCACCATGGGTGGTTTGCTGTTGGCAATGCCGCTCCAGGCGGCGGTCATGAAATTGGGCTTGCCTGCCACATTCGCCCCGATCAGAAAAGCGGGCATCGGGTACAATAGCGTTTGTGCACCGAGTTTGATTTTCTTCATTTGAGACCTCTTTCAGGAAAAAGTATTATGGATCAAGTTTTGCTGCTGATTTTCCGCGTGCATATGCAGACTTTGGAATAATAGGGACAGTTTAACGGGGGGCCATGCAGGCTGTCAAGGGACACGTGGTGCGCCTGCAGGGTGATTGCATGTACGCCGAAGAGATGGCGCGGCGATTGTGGTCATCGAGCCGGTGCACCCGGTAGCGGGTGAATCTAAAACAACCAACCGTGAAATGCCGATGTGGATGCATTTTTGCGCCTTAGGGAAATCTGCGGCCGAATTAGGGAAACCCCTAATTGACAGCGATGGCATTACCATATAAGTATTGCGACTAAATCCAGCCATGCTGATCGGTTCCTTCTGCTTGATTGGCTGTAGTGTTAGGCTTCGCTTCAAAGAAAATTTGTACAGGTTACGCTTCATTGCGCTGTTTTGAAGACTACAATGGAATATGTTGGACTGCGCTTTACCCCAAAGTTGCAACATTGGGATTTGCAATGCTGCATGCGCCGCCCAAGTACTTCAGTGTTTCAAACGGCCCACAGCGCAATGGGAAATGAAATTGTGCCACTCCAGCACCTAATGGTTTTCACTGCGTTTTCCGCAATACCGGATGCACCTGCAAGAGGTTCGTCTGTTCTCTTTTAACCACTCACCAAAAAGAGAAAGATTATGAATCAGTGGAACAAGATCAACAGTTTTCCGGGTCCCAAGTGTACCTTCGTGGCCATCGATGCCCAGGCCGGCACCGTCGGAGGTGCGAGTCGGGATATCTATGTGGGCACTTTCGACAATCTGCCC
>JAGTVD010000033.1 GCA_018224505.1 Desulfatitalea sp.
CACTTCGATGGCCGGCAGGTAGATGTTGAATGTGGTCCCCTGGCCCGGCAGGCTTTCACAGGTGACGTGGCCGTGGTGGTTTTTGATCAATCCATAGGCCATGGCCATCCCCAGGCCGGTGCCCTGTCCAGGCTGCTTGGTGGTGAAGAAGGGTTCGAACATGTGTTGCAGAACCTCGGTGCTCATGCCGTGGCCGGTATCGCTAACGGAAAGCAGCACATAATCCCTGATGTTGGCATCGAGATGGATCTGGCAGAAGGCGTGGGGCGGTTGGACGTTGGCGGTTTCAAAGGTGAGGCAGCCGCCTTCGGGCATGGCGTCCCGGGCGTTGACCCCGATATTGAGCAGGACCTGCTCCAATTGGCCGGGATCGGCATTGACGGTGAGGATCGGTTCGGTCAATCGCAATTGGATATCGATCATTTTGGGGATGGTTCTTTCCAGGAGTTTTTTCACCTGATGCACCACGTCGTTCACGCTGACCGGACGTGGATGGATCTCTGCTTTACGGCTGAACGCCAATAATTGGCTGGTCAGTTCGGTGGCGCGCCGGGCGGCCCGCTCGATTTCGCGCAATTTACTCAACTGGGGATCGGTGCTGGATTTGCCCATCATCAGAATCTGGGTGTATCCCAGGATGGCTTGCAGCAGATTGTTGAAGTCGTGGGAGACGCCCCCGGCCAGGATGCCGATGGCTTCCATTTTCTGGGCTTGCAGCAGCTGGGCCTCCAGGTTGCGCGTGAGGGTCATGTCGCGGGTAAAACCGCACAGTCCGGTCACGGCTCCCGTGCGATCCGTCATGGGTACCTTGATGCTGTGAAAAGTGCGCTGCTTCCCGCTGATGGGCCACAGCTCATCCTCTTCGACGATTTCACCTTTGAGCACCCGCTGTTCGGCCGGCCGGGTCAGGGCGGCTTCATTGACGTCAAACAACTCTTCGTTGGTGCGGCCGATGAAATTGGTGGCATCGATGCCGAACAGTTTTTCCATCACCGGGTTGACCAGGGTGTAGCGCAAGCCGCTGTCTTTGAGGAAAATGGCATCCTGGGCACTTTCGATGATCGTCCGAAAGCGCTCTTCGCTTTCCCGCAAGCGCTCTTCGGCCGTCCGCTTCTCCTCCCGTATCTGGATGATCTCTAAACTGCGTGCCAGCAGGTTGAGCAGCTCCGCGGGACGCACCGGTTTCTGCAGGTAGTGAAATGCACCCTTCTCCAGAGCAGCCACGGCTGATTCCAGGTCGGCATAGGCGGTCATCAATGCACAGATGCAGTCCCGGTGGATCTGCTTGATTCGGGTGAGCAGGTTGATGCCGGTGCCATCGGGCAGTTTCAGATCCAGCAAAGCGATTTGCGGACGATGGGCTTCGACCAGGGCCAGCGCCTCGGCGCAGGTGCCGGCGCAAAAAGGCGAGTACCCCTCGTCACCCAGGATGTCCACCAGATTATCGGTCATCGCTGCGTCATCATCAACGATCAGTACAGTTCCAGGCATTTTATCCGTCTCCACGCTATAGATCGCATCAGCGGCATTGGGATTGCTTGGCATGCGCCACGGGTGCCAACCGCTGCAGCAATTGCCGCATATCGAGGGGCTTCGTCAGCACGGTGTCGGCATTTTCCGATAGGACCTTGCCGATCAGGGCTTTCATCTCCTCGGCATATCCGGTGATCAGGATGGTCACGATACCGGGTTGCAACGGCTTGATGCGGCGATACACCTGCAGCCCATCACATTCGGGCAGTTTCATGTCCAAAAGGAGGATGTCAAAGGGTCGTGACTCGGCTTGGCGGATGGCCTCCTGGCCGTTCAGGGCGACACAAACCCGATAACCTGATTCGGTGAGCGATTCAAGAAGATTTTCGCACAGGCACCGATCATCATCGACCACCAGGATGCAGGTGTTCTCCCGGCGCCAGCGCGTTTCTTCCAGAAATGTGAACAACCGATCGATGTCCAGCGGCTTTTTCAACACGGCCAGCACGCCATTGGATTTCGCTTCTTCGATCAGGTCGTCCAGCGCATACGCCGTGAACAGCAGGACCTGGATATGGGGGTCGACATCCTTCATCCGCAGAAAGCTCTCCACGCCGTTCATTCCAGGCATCTTGATGTCCATCAAAACCAGATCAAAGGCTTCCCTGCGGACCGATTCCACTGCCGTTTCCCCGCTGGGTGCGGTTTCGACGCGGTAGCCTTCTTCTTCCAGAATGTCCTGGATGGTATCGATGAAAGCGGCGTTATCGTCCACCAAAAGAATTCGGCCTTTCATGTGTCACTCCTGTTCTGCGGAAGATGGATGGTGGCTTTGGTGCCTTGACCGGCGGTGCTTTCCAGGGCGATGCGGCCGTTGTGTTCCTTGACGATTTTATGAACGATGGCCAGTCCGATCCCGGTGCCCCGGGCCCGTGTGGTGAAAAGCGGCTCGAATGCGCGCTCGAGTGTTGGGGGGTCCATGCCAATCCCGTTGTCTTCGATGGTGAGGATAATGTCGCTCGCATCGGTGGCCGTGGCGACCCGAATGCGGGGTTGATAGTCGACTGCCGGGTCATCGCCCAGGCCCGCCAACCGAGCGCGAACCGCCTGGATG
>JAGTVD010000034.1 GCA_018224505.1 Desulfatitalea sp.
ATGGGGTTTTAGTGACGCTTGGGGGTGTGCGCAGGGTTGTTCGGCCCGCACTGTCTGAACGCAGTGAGTTTGCGGGCCTACCCGGAGCACACCCCTTAGCGGCACTTGAACCCCGTTGCGTGCAGCGCCACACCCCCGCTGCCGGAAGCACCGGCTCGATGACCACAAACGCCGCGCCATCTCATTGGGGTTCATGCGTTCACCCTGATTCCTGCTAACCTGCAAGGCCCGCATTCCTAACTTGCCTTTAAACAGCGGGTTGATATATTAAAGGGCGCGACGGGAATTTCCGGGGGTTTTGGGAAATCTGCCTGTCCTGTTCATTCCACTGCAGGGGGTACCGTTCTCCATGGGGACGAGTTACGAAACTCAAATGACCGTAGCGTTTCACGATCTCGATCCGCTGCAGATTGTGTGGCATGGCAACTATTTGAAGTATTTCGATATTGCCCGGTTCGGGTTGTTTTCTTCGGTGGGGGTCGATCTGTATGCGTACATGTTGGACCAGCACTATGTGTTTCCGGTGACCCGGTCCTCTTTGAAACACATCGTGCCGCTACGGGCCTTCGATCAATTCATCTGTCGTGCGACGGTAACCGAGTGCCATTACAAGATCGCTATCAATTTCGAGATCCGCAAAGGGCCGGATCACCTGCTGTGCGCACGGGGTAGCAGCGAACAGTTGGCGGTGCGGTTTCCGGAAATGGAAATGGAGTTCGTCATTCCCGAGCGCATCCGTATCGCATTGGGGGGTTGAGCATGGCGCAAGCCTATTTTAAAGCATTTATCACCGGTTACGAGCGTATGGTCGCCTGGTCCGATCTGTTGGATCAGATCAACGTGTTTCCCGTGGCCGATGCCGATACCGGTCGCAATCTGAAGATCAGCCTGGCCCCGCTGAGGCAGTTGGCGGACAATCCCGATGTGGTGCCGCGCAACCTGATCCGGGCGGCCACGGGTAACTCGGGCAATATCGCCGCGGCCTTTTTCTACGAACTGCTGGGCATCGACAATGCCGAACGGCTGCCCACAACCATCCAGGTGGGATTCGACAAAGCCCAGCAGGCGGTGGTCAACCCGGCGCCGGGAACCATGTTGACCCTTTTTGAAGCCCTGGCCCAGGCCATGGCCGTGGCGGACAAAACGCCTGACCAATGGGATACCGGCGCGATTATCCGGCGGATGCAGGAGACCGTATCCGCCACCAGCGAAACCCTGCCTGAATGCAAAAAGGCCGGGGTGGTGGATGCCGGAGCATTGGGCATGTTCATCTTTCTGGAAGCTTTTCTGGGGTGCTTGACCGATCGGATGGACCAGGACCGTCCGGTCACGGAAATTTTTGCCGGCAAACTTGAAATCGCCGCTGATTACCACCCCGGTGGAACCGATGATGCCTATTGCGTCAGTGCCATGATCCAGGCGCAAGGTTCCGGTGAAGAGGTGCGTCGCCGGCTGGCCCGTTTGGGGGAAAGCATGGTGGTGACCGAAGGTGCCGACGGCGTCAAGGTTCACCTGCACACCGCCAGCCGGGAGCAGTTGCGCTCGGGGCTGGAAGCGCTTGGCCATGTGGTGGATTGGGCCGAAGAGTCCATCGCCTACACACGGCCGGCGCCGGCACAGACGGGTGCGGTGCATGTGATGACCGATGCCGCCGGATCGATCACCGTCGAGGATGCCCGACAATTGGGGATCACCTTGCTCAACAGCTATCTGGTGGTCGGGGACCAGTCGTGTCCCGAAACCCTTTATGCCCCTGAAAAGTTATATGCCGCCATGCGGGCGGGCACCAAGGTGTCCACCGCCCAGGCATCGATGTTCGAACGCCACCAGAGTTATTTGAGCGCCCTGAGCCGCCATCCGCGGGTGCTGTACTTGTGCGTGGGGTCGGTTTACACCGGCAATCACGCAACCGCAGCGGCGTGGAAAGAACATGGCGATCCGGATAACCGGTTGACCATCATCGACACCGGCGTGGCGTCGGGGCGACTGGCCGTTGTGGTGTTGTCCACGGCACGCTATGCCCAGGGCGAAGCGGATCCGGAGGCGGTGGTGGATTTCGCCTGCCAGGCGGTGGTTCGCAGTCGGGAATTCGTTTTTCTCGACCAACTCAAATACCTGGTCGCCGGTGGCCGGATTTCGAAAACCAAGGGCTTTTTTGGCGATCTGCTGCACATGAAGCCCATTATCACCCCCACGGCCACCGGGGCTGAGAAGGTGGGCGTGGTGCGCCACCGTGACGATCAACTGAATTTCGCCATGGCGCGCCTGAAGGACAACTTCGAAAGCGGTGATGCGCCGCTGATCGTGTTGCAGTATTCCGATAATCGCGATTGGGTGGAACAGTCGGCGGCCGAAAGGATACGCGGATTTCTGCCGGCCGCCGAGATTCAATTCCGTCCCCTGTCGCTGACCTCCGGGGCCCACATGGGGCCCGGTACCTGGGCGGTGGCCTTTCTGTCCCCCGAAAATCCAAGTCCTGTGGTGAGTGATGACACAAGCGCCTAATCGGCTGGGGCGATTTGCTGTTGTCATTCCGGTGTTCAACCATGGACGGACCGTCCGGTCCGTGATCCAGGAGGTGCTGGCCCTTCATCTGCCGGTCTTTGTGGTGGATGACGGATCCACAGACGCCGGGCGCCGCATGCTGCAGAACACACCCGGCATTCATCTTTTGCGCCACACCGTGAATCGCGGTAAGGGCGCTGCCTTGCTTACCGGCATGCAGGCTGCCGCAACAACGGCTGACTGGGCCATCACGCTGGATGCCGACGGCCAGCACCACGCCGGGGACGCCCTGGTTTTGATGGGGGCGATCGCTCCGGGCACACGGCCCATCGTGGTGGGCCACCGTACCGATATGCGACAGGCCGGTACCCCCTGGACCAGCCGGTCCGGGAGGGCTTTCTCCAATTTCTGGGTCCGCTTGTCCGGCGGCCCTTCCATACGGGACAGCCAGAGCGGGTTCCGCATCTATCCATTGCCCGAGGTGCTGCATCTGGATGTGCAGGCCCGGCGCTACCAATTTGAGGTCGAGGTGCTGGTGCGGGCGGCCTGGCACCGAATACCAGTGATTCAAGCGCCTGTCTCGGTCACATATCCCATCGGATCGGCACGCATCTCCCATTTTCGGCCGTTTGTGGATTTTTTGCGCAACAGCGCCACCTTTACCCGGTTGATCATTCAGCGGGTGCTGGGGTTGACGGGCAAGGGGTGGAGGAAGTTTTAAGTGTCAAGTTTCAAGTCCAGGGTTTATAGCATTCTTACCACCCTCACCGGCCTTTTCGGACCCTGGTTTTTCGGGATAGTCGCCCGGGGTATCGCAGCCGGGTATTACATTGGCTGCCCCCGGCGTGTGGCGGTGAGTGTCCGGTTTTATCGCGCTCTGTTTCCAGACCGTTCCCGTGCCTATTACCTCTGGTGCGCCTGGCGGCAGTTCCAGAACTTCACTTCGGTTTTTCTGGACCGTTATATGATGCAGCACCCCCGGGGCGTTCATTTTACCATCGAGGGGCGCGAGCATCTGGTGCGGGCGGTGGCGCAGCAAAATGGCGGTATCCTGCTCATGTCCCACATCGGTAATTGGGAAGTGGGTGCACGGCTGCTGCGCCGCAATGTGCCTGATGTGCGCCTGATGCTCTATATGGGGCAGCGGGCCAAGGATCAGATCGAACGACTCCAGAAGCAAGACTTGACGGCCGACGGCATTCGCATTGTTGCTGTGGACCAGGATGGCGGGTCGCCCCTCGATTTGCTTGAAGCGGTGGCTTTTCTGCGCTCCGGCGGTGTTGTCTCCCTGGCTGGGGACCGGGTTTGGCGGCCCGACCAGCGGGTGGTGCCGGTCCGTTTTCTGGGTCATACCGTCCAGTTGCCCGAGGCGCCCCACATGCTGGCCATGGCTTCGGGCGCTCCCCTGTTTTTCTTTTTCGCTGCCAGCAAAGGACCTCGCCAATACCAGTTTGCCGTTTCGCCACCCGTGTGGGTGAAGGCCGCCGACCGCCATCGGCGGCGTGAGGCCATCGTTCAATCGGCACAGGCCTATGCCGATCAGATGGTCCATCAGTTGCACCGTTGTCCTTTTGAATGGTATCACTTCGAGTCCTTTCTCGGCCCACCGGACGGCGCCCATGACCCCGGGGGCAAAGTGGGCGGCGACCCGCCAAGGTGCCGGGGTTAAATGGGGTGATGCCATTTGAGCCATTTGAGACTATGAATCGGACGGTTTTTATAGTAAAATTGTTTGACTTTGAAAGGAATGAGGATAGAGCGCTGACATGACACGAGACGAGATTACCGCCCGATTGCTGACCATTTTTTCCGAACAGTTCGAGATCGATAACCCCGGTTTGGACGACAATCTGCGCGAGGTGTACGAATTCGACAGCATCGATGCCATTGAGTTGCTGCGTGAAATTGAACAGATACTCCAATCCGAGCTGACCCGCGACGAAAAAAAGATGGCGATGGAAATTCGCACCATCAACGACATCCTGGATTATGTATTGGCCATGGCTGCCGTCCGGGCGCCTGAAAGTCAAGCATAGCGTGTTGCCAACCCCAACCGCAACGACGTATCTTTATCGCAATTGCAATCCCAAGCACTTCCGCTGGTCCAATGAGACGCTTATGACCCTGTCTTCGGATGACGAGAACGGATACCCATTGCCAATTGTGAGACAGGATCGAGACAGGATAGTGTTAGCCATATGAATCGCAGGGTCGTGATTACCGGGTGTGCCGCCATCACCCCCATCGGCAATACCCGGGCCGAAATTGTCCGTCATTTGACCGAAGGCATTTCAGGCGTCAAGCCCATGCGTCCGGATGGCCTGATCACCGAACATATCCATTCCGGCGTATTCGGTACGGTGGACTATCCCATCGCTTACGATTTCAAACGCCAGTCGCGTAAAACCATGGGGCCGGTGGCCTATTATGCTTGCCAGGTGGCCAAGGAGGCGCTGCAGCAGTCGGGTTTGAGCGAAACCTTCATCACCTCCGGCCGGTTGGGGGTCGCCTTCGGTTCGACCCATGGCAGTCCCACCGTTCAGCGGGATATCTACCGCACCTTTTTCGGTCAGACCGAAGGTTCGCTGCGCAACATCGGTGCTGTGGACTATCTCAAATCAATGGTCCACACGACAGCGGTGAACATCACCAAGATGTTCGGCATCACCGGACGGGTGATCGCGTCGTCCACCGCCTGCACCACCAGCAGCCAGTCCATCGGCTTCGGTTATGAAACCATAAAATTCGGTCTGCAGGATGCCATGTTGTGCGGCGGCGCGGATGAGTACGATACCACCACCGTGGCGGTGTTCGACAACCTGCTGGCCTGCTCCACCGCCTTCAACGGCACCCCGCACCTGACGCCTCGGCCTTTCGATACCCGCCGCGACGGCCTGGTGGTGGGAGAGGGCGCCGGTGCGGTGGTGCTTGAAGATTATGAAGGCGCCCGGCGGCGCGGGGCGGTCATTTTAGGCGAGGTGCTCGGTTTCGGGTGCAACAACAATGGTGGCGATCTCATCCTGCCCAATGCCGAAGGCATTGTGCAAACACTACGGTTGGGTCTGGAGAGTGCCCAGCTCGATCCCGGCCGGATCGATTTTATCAGCGCCCATGCCACCGCCACACGGATGGGCGATGTGATCGAGGCCCAGGCCATTGGCAAGGTCTATGGCCGGAATCCCCTTGTGACCGGCCTGAAGGGATATATGGGACACACCATGGGTTCCTGCGGGGCCATCGAAACCATCCTGACCCTGTACATGATGCACGAGGGCTTTGTGGCCCCCACCCTCAACCTGGATGTGGTGGACGAGCGCTGTGCCATGGTGCGCCACACTCGCCGCTTGACCGAGACGCCCGTTGCCCGGGCGGCCATCCAGAACTTCGCATTCGGTGGTGTCAATACCAGTCTGATCATCGGAAAGGGCGCCCCATGATCTCCAAGGACGAGGCGTTGCCGGTACCCAGCCGGCGCCGCCCCCGCTGGCTTTTCGGGAGTGTCGATCTGGCGGTCACCTTGCTGCTCTGGCTCTATTTTACCATTGGGTTTGTGATCCTGGTGGGGCCTTTTTACCTGTGGGGCGCAATCTTTCTGCGCGGGCGCCATGGCTATTTTCAGATGTTGAACCATCTTTTCTACAAGGGGTTTTTCCTGCTGTGCCGCTTGCTGGCACCCTTGCACGCATGGCGTATCGATCCTGCCGTCCGCTCTTTGCGCGCCTCGGTCATCGTTTGCAACCATGTCTCATTCATCGATTCTATCCTGCTGATCTCACTTTTGCCGCACCACACCACCATCGTAAAAAATCGTTTTTTTCATATTCCCATTCTGGGGTGGGTGCTGACCCTGTCGGGTTACCTGCCGGCATCCGCCGGGGGTAAGGAGGCCGACCTGATGGCAGCCCGATTGGATTCCATGCCGGCCTATCTGGCGGCCGGCGGCAATCTGTTCGTCTTTCCCGAGAGCACCCGCAGCCGTGACGGCGCCATCGGCCCCTTCAATGCCGGCGCTTTCAAAATCGCCAGATTCTGCCGCGCGCCATTGGCCGTGCTGGTGGTGCGCAATACCGAA
>JAGTVD010000035.1 GCA_018224505.1 Desulfatitalea sp.
ACCCCACCTTTCCGTAAATGATCACTTTCTCCGCCATAATCATGAACCTCCTTTGCGCGAGCCCTTAGCGTTACTTAACCCCATTGCGTGCAGCGAACCGCCCCCGCTGCCGGGTGCACCGGCTTAACGACCACAACGGTACGCCGCGCCATCTCTTTGAAGACCTGCAATCACCCAGGGTCGGAAAGCCCCCCATGACTATGCCTGCAATCCCTCCAACACCTGGAGCAGCGCCGGCACCGTGTCCTGGGGGCTGATCTGGTACCATGCCTGCTCAACGCCGCCCGCGGCATCGATCAGAAAAGCCGACCGTAAAACCCCCACGTAGGATTTGCCGTTCATCTTCTTTTCGCCCCACACGCCGTAGGCATCGGAAATGGCATGATCCGCGTCGGACAGCAGGGGAAACCCGAGGCCGTATTTGTCATCGAACTTCTTCTGCTGGGCCGGCGGATCCGGGCTGATCCCCACAGCCGACACACCCAGTTCCTTGAGCTTGGGCAGTGCGTCCCGCACCGCCTGGGCCTGGGTGGTTCACCCGGATGTGTTGGCCTTGGGATAGAAGTAAACAAACAGCTTGCCGCCGGCATAGTCCGCAAGACGGACCGTCCGGCCGGTTTGATCCGGCGCCGCGAAGGGCGGGGCCTTGTCGCCGGGCTTCAATTGCGTCATAATTGTCCTCCATTGTTTTTGGTATGGTGCCGCATGAACAGTTGCAGTATCATTAGCGTTGAAACCCCCTCTGTCAACCCAAAAGCGCCATAACACCGGCAGCGCCGAAACAAGGGAGGAGAAGATGACCACTCGCATCATCGACCTGGCCATCGCCATCGAAGCGGGACTTCCCAGCGACCCGGAAATGATGATTCCGCGCATCGACTATATCGACCATGTCCAGGGCGCGCAGCAGATGACCCAGTACTTCCCCGGACTGAAGCCGGAACAACTGCCCGGCGGGCTGGGGTGGGCCGTGGAATCGATCCACCTCACCACCCACTCGGGCACCCACCTCGACGCCCCGTTTCACTACCACCCCACCATGGACGGCGGCGCACCGGCCCTGACCATCGACCAAATCCCCCTGCATTGGTGCTTCCAGGACGGCGTGCTGCTTGATTTCAGCCACAAAGCGGACGGCGAAGGCATCGGCGCCGACGACGTGGCAGCGGAACTGGCCCGGATCGGCTACACCCTCAAAGCGCTGGACATCGTTCTGGTGCGCACCGGGGCCGACGCCTTCTGGGGCAAGCCCGAATACCTGGTCAAAGGCGCCGGCATGACCCGCGAATCCACCCTCTACCTGGTGGAAAGAGGCATCAAGGTCGTGGGCATCGACGCCTGGTCGTGGGATCGCCCGCTGCCGTTTCTGGCCCAACAGTTTCAGAACGAGGGAGACCCGTCGGTGATCTGGGAAGCCCATTTCGCCGGCATCGAGCGCGGCTACTGCCACATGGAGAAAATGGCCCACCTGGACCAGATCCCCAAACCATTCGGCTTCAAAGTGGCCTGCTTCCCCATCAAAATCAAAAACGCCTCAGCCGGCTGGACCCGTCCGGTGGCCATTGTGGAGGAATAAAAGGATGGTTTTGAGTGGCGTTTTATACTTCAGATCCTTCGCGGGCCGCCAACGCGGCGGCCGCATCTGCCTGGTCAGGCGCCAGCCAGTGGATATCCGGATCGGCCCGGAACCAGGTCAGCTGCCGCTTGGCGTAGCGGCGGTGGTCCCGCTTGAGGGTGCGCACGGCCTCCTCCCAGTCCAACCGCCCCTGGATGAAATCCACCATGTGGCGGTACCCCAGGGACTGCATGGCCTTGAGGCCCGGATCAAGCCCCCGTTTCAGCAAACCGCGCACCTCGTCCAGTAACCCCTCGGCCAGCATGGCGTCCACGCGCTGGTCGATGCGGGCATAGAGCTGCTCCCGCGGCAGATCCAGACCGATGGTCAGCACCCGGTAGCGGGCCCGGCGAAATCCGTGGGCGCGGTGGTGATCGCTGATCGGCCGCCCGGTACCGGTAGCCACTTCCAGGGCCCGCACAATCCGGTAAGCGTCATTGGGATGGATACGGGCGGCGGCGGTCGCATCACACGCCGCCAGGCGCGCATGCATGGCGGCGGCCCCTTCGCACGCCAACTGCTGCCGCAGCCGCTCCCGCAACTCGCTCTGCACGGCGGGGCTGGCAAACATGCCGTACACCAAAGCCCGGATATAGAGCCCGGTGCCGCCCACCACCACCGGCACAATCCCGTCGCGCATCAATTGCCGCACCACATCATCGGCCCGGCGCGCATAGGCCGCGGCATCAAAGGGGTCGCCCGGATCGATGATATCCACCATGTGGTGAACGACGGCGGCTTGTTCTTCGGCGGTAGGCTTGGCGGTGCCGATATCCATGCCGCGATAGATCTGCATGGAATCGGCACCCACAATCCGGCCGCCGACCCGGCGTGCCAGATGGATACCAAAAGCGGTCTTGCCCACCCCCGTGGGGCCGCAGACAACCAGGATTTCTGGTGGCGGGACGATCAGTCCCCCATTTCGGCCATGAAATCGTCGTACATGGTCTCCAGGGAGAGCTTGTGCTTGGCCTCCTCCTGGCACAGCATTTTGAACACCTTTTTCTCTGCGTCGGTCTGGGCGTTGGCCAGCATCTCGTTGTAGAGCCGCAACGCGTTTTCCTCACGCTTCATGGCCATCATCAGCAGTTCATTGTAGCCCATGCCGGGATGGTATTGGACCTCCTCCACATAGTCGCTGCGCTTGATATCGGTAATCCACTTGAACTTGTAATCATCCAGCTGCTTGCCTACCTGGCCTTCCTTCAGGTCCTCCAGCAAACGCTGGTGCTTGCGCTCCTGATCGGCAAACTCCTGCAGCATCTGCTTCTTGCCGGAAAACCGCTCCTGGGTGCTGAGGCTCGTATAAAAGTCGGCCGCTTCCTTTTCCTTCTCGATGGCAAAGTCGATAATCTCGTACAAATTATTAAAATCCATTCCTCATCCTTTCTATCATCGCAGCAGCGCATCCTCGATACCGCCTGCCGCCGGTACGTTTGCCTCCTAACCGGTTACCACCAACCACACCGATACGGTCCTCCGATCATAACGTCTATTTATAAGAGGTCAATAGGAATTGACACGGAACCGCCCAGTACATCTATCATGCCCAAATTAACATGCGCTGAAGACACTTTTTGATTGACTTTACCCTTTTTACATATAGATTAAAAATATATATAAAAGGAGGCGGACATGGAAAAAGCAAAATTATTCCAAAACGGCAGTTCCCAGGCGGTGCGCTTGCCCAAGGAATTCAGAATGCCCGGCACCGAAGTGAAAATATTCAAAAAAGGCAACCAGGTGATCCTTGAGCCCATCGCGCACAACTGGGATGCTTTTTTCGAGGCACTCGATGAATTCCCGGATGATTTCATGGCAGACGGGCGCAATCAGCCCCCGATGCAAAAAAGGCAGGAACTGTGATGCGCTACCTTCTGGACACCAATATTTGCATATACCTCATCAAAACCCGGCCGGCATCGGTCATGGATCGATTCCGGCAGCATTCGCCGGAAGATGTTGCCGTCTCGACAATAACCCTTTTCGAACTTGCGTATGGCGCAAAAAAAAGTCAAAACGCCAAACGCTCCGAAGATGCCCTGGCAAAGCTGGTGATGACATTGGACCTGGTGGAACTGGATCGCTTCGCGGCCGAAGAAGCCGCGAAAATTCGCACCCGGCTCGAAAAAGCAGGCACGCCGATCGGGCCGTATGACCTTTTGATCGCGGGCATTGCCCGCGCACGGCAAATGGTACTCGTAACAAACAATACCCGCGAATTCGAAAGAATTGATGGCCTGCGGATCGAAAACTGGGTCGGCTGATCGGCCACTTTTTTTGCACGATAAGAGGTGCTCCCGGTTGGGGGGTTGGCGCTGCATCCGCAATGGTGTTTTAGAGCCGGTTAGGGGGGTGCGGAGGGTCGCTCGGCCCGCACTGTCTGAACGCAGTGAGTTTGCGGGCCTACCCGGAGCACACCCCTTACCGGGTCTTAAACGCCGTTGCGCGCAGCGCCAACCCCCCAACCGGGATCACCGGCTTACCATCCACACACATCCACACGTATCCACACGCAACCACACGCGCCACCCGCGATTATCTGTGTGGCGATCTGCAATC
>JAGTVD010000036.1 GCA_018224505.1 Desulfatitalea sp.
GGGAAGAGTTGCTTGAACGTGCCGCTGCCGTCGGTGGCGACTTCGAAGATGGTGGCATCCCAATAGCTGGTCACGAAAAGCCTTCCCTGGGGCGTAATGGCCCTTTAATCCCTTGCCCGTGCAATAAAAAGCGGATAGAATTTAAATTCAATTTATTAAATGCGCTGGCACTCGAACCTAAGTTCCTCTGCATATTTCTGACCAGGTGACGCCCATGACCTCACGGCACTCTGCAACCCTGAACCCCACCGCTGCCGGCCGCCGCTTATCGGCCCTCCCGCAGGGCCACCCCCTGCACCCGTCGCCCCACTGGTTGGCGATCCTGGACATGTTCCACAACGGCATCATGATTCTGGACCGCCACGGCATCATCACGGTTTACAACCAAGCCGCCCGTCGCATATTCGGTGAGCAGCGCCAGAAGCACCTCGGCCGCCACATCAGCGAGTTCCGGCCGACGGTGTGGCCCGACTTCCAGCGCATCATCGCCACCGGCCAATCCCAGATCGGCATCAAGCTGAGCATTGACGGCGCCACCATCATCGCCAACCGCAGTCCCATCGTCATTGATGAGCAGGTCCACGGTGTCATCTCCGTTTTCCAGGACATTTCGGAATATGAGCGCATCAGCGACCAACTGCAAAGTTTCCAGCGGTTGACCCGCGAACTGGAAGCGATCATCGAATCGTCCTACGATGGGCTCTATATCACCGACGGAGCGGCCAACACCATCCGCGTCAACCGTGCCTACGAGCGGATTACCGGCTTGAAGCGCAACGATTTGATCGGCAGGAACATGAACGACCTGGTGGCCGACCGGGTGTTCGATCATTCGGTGTCGCTGGAAGTCCTCAAAAAAGAGCAACCGGTCACTTTGATGCAGGTGGTCAAGGGGAACAAGCAGCTGATCGTCACCGGCACGCCCATTCGGGATGAGGCCGGCGACATTTTGTTGGTGGTCACCAACGTGCGGGATATCACCGAACTCAATGCCCTGAAGGCCGAAGTCGAAAACAGCCGGCGGATCACCTCGCGCATGATCCAGACATTGCTGGAGCAGGACGGCGTCGATCATGCCTTGCGGCAGATGGTGATCAAAAGCCAGGGGCTGATGCAGGTGGTGCGCATGTCCATCCGGGTGGCCGATGCCGGAGTGCCGGTCCTTCTCCAGGGGGAATCCGGGGTCGGCAAAAGCATGTTGGCCCGTATCATCCACCAGATCAGCCAACGCAAGCAAGGGCCGTTTGTCAAAATCAATTGCGGCACCATTCCCGCGTCGCTGATGGAGAGCGAGCTGTTCGGTTATGAAAAGGGCGCCTTCACGGGGGCCATGCCCGGTGGCAAGGCAGGGTTGATCGAAACCGGTCACAAGGGAACGGTCTTCCTCGACGAAATCGCCGAACTGCCGCCGGACCTGCAAGTCAAACTTCTGGAAGTCATCGAGGAGAAAACCTTCACCCGGGTTGGCGGCACGGGCCCGGTGGCGGTGGATGTGCGCATCATCGCCGCCACCAACCGCAAGTTGCCCGAAATGATCCGCCAAGGCGGGTTCCGGGAGGATCTGTACTACCGCTTGAACGTGGTGCCCATCGCCATCCCGCCCTTGCGCCAACGCCAGGAAGATATCCCGCCCCTGGCCATGAAGGTGATGGATGCTTTCAACCAGGCCAACGGCACGGACAAACGGATCGATACCCGGGTGGTGGACCGGCTCAAGGCATACCCCTTCCCGGGTAATGTGCGCGAACTGATCAACATCGTCGAACGCATGCTGATCATGGGCGATGGACCTCGTATCACCGTCGACGACCTGCCCGAAGAGGTGTGCCAGGCGATCCGGTCCCCGGAGTGCCTCTTGTCCGCAATGAAAACCGAAGGCATGTCCCTGAAGGCCTCCCTGGGGACCCTGGAAGCCCGTCTGATCAGCAATGCCCTGGCATCGACGGACTCCCTGGCCGAAGCCGCCGTCGCACTGGACATCCACCCCACCACCCTGTGGCGCAAGATGACGCGGCACGGCATTACCGCCGATCCTGCAAAATTGCATGATCCTGCATAATTGCATGGTGCCTTTTTTATTATTCGATAACAGAGAGTTACAAATTCATATCCCCCATACGGCACATTTCAATTTCATATTTGCAATCATCTTTTGAGCGCCGTTCAATATTTTATTCATAAATTTTCCCTTTATTATCAGTGATATAACCAAAATCTCATATCGTGGCACACCGATTGCTTTGAAGACCTCATTGTGAGGATCAGGTCTCCCAAGCCGCCACTGCAACAACACCCAACACACCCAAAAGAAGGAGTGAGGTATGAAAAAATCAACCTGTATCTGCCTCGTGGTCGCATTACTGGCATGTGTCGCCATTCCCTTTGCCGTCCACGCGCAGGACAAGACCATCCGGATTGGGGCCATGTACCCCATGACCGGCCGGGCCGGTCTGTATGGGATCGATTCGGTGGCCGCTGCCGAAATGGCCATCGATGAGATCAATGGAAAAGGTGGCGTCAACGGCTACATGATCGATGCCACCTTCACGGACAGCAAGGCGCGTCCGGCCTATGCGGTGCGGGTAGCCACCCGCTACATCACGGAAGACAAGGTCCACTTCCTTTTCGGCGTGGTCAGTTCCGGGGTGGGATTGGCGGTCACCGAAATCTCACGACAGCATAAAACCATTTTCATCGGCACCGACCACGCTTCCACACAGCTCACCGTGGACAAAATGCAGCCTTACTATTTCCGGGTCTCCAACAACACATTCATGTCTATGGCCGCCGGCGCGCTCTACCTCAAGGAACGCAAGGCCACCAAGGACTGGACCACCATTGCCTACATCGGCCCGGATTACGCCTACGGGCACGATCAGTGGAACGAACTCAAGTACAACCTGGATCGCCTGGGCGTTCCTTACAAAGTGGTGGGCGAGTACTGGCCCAAACTGTTCGAGCCCGACTACACCGCCTACGTGACCTCCCTGGTGCGCGACAAACCGGACATCCTGGTATCCGGTTTCTGGGGCGGCGACACCGTGGCATTTCTCAAGCAGGCCATACCCTACGGACTGCTGCAAAGAAGTCTCTACTTTCATCCGGACGCCGGGGGCAACTATGAGCTGATGAGCGCCATGGGCGACGAGTTGCCGGCTGGCCTGGTGCTGGGCGCTCGGCATTACAACAACTGGCCCGACACGGCACTGAACCGCAATTTCGCCGCGGAATTCAAGAAGCGCACCGGCCGGTTCCCCACCTATGCCGCCTCGGGGGCCTACGTGGGTGTCTATGCCATTGCCAAGGCGGTGGAAGCCGTGGGCAACCCGGATGATACCGAAGCGCTGGTCAAGGCCCTGGAGAATCTGAAGTTGCAGGCACCGTGGGATCCGGACGGCTTCACTTCGTACATGCGGCCGGACACCCACCAGCTTAAGAAAATGCAGGCCATCGGGGTCACCATGCCCAACAAAGATTTTCCGCCGGCCACAATGATGCTGGGCGACTGGAAGATCTACAAGCCCGAAGATGTGATGCCGCCAAACGACTACATCAAGGAAAAACGCAAATAGCACCTGTGCCCGTGCGGGGCGGCCGTCGGCCGCCCCGCCGCCACTCTTTGCCGCAAGGAAGATCCCATGGACGCCACCTTTATCTTCAGCCAGGCTGTCAGCGGCCTGACCATCGCCACCCTGCTGTTCCTGGTGGCATCCGGCCTGACCCTGATCTTCGGGGTCGGCAAGGTGTTTAATTTCGCCCACGGTTCTTTCTACATGATCGGTGCCTATTTCGGCTACCAGTTCTCGGCGGTCTGGGGAACCAATTTCTTTCTGTCTCTGATCCTCACAGGCATTTGCGTGGGATTGGTCGGCATGCTGATGGAGTTTCTCTTCCTGAGGCGGATTTACGGCCGGGCCAACGAAGGCGGATTCCAGATCCTGATGACCTACTGCTTCATCCTGATCATCGACGATCTTGTAAAACTGATCTGGGGAACGGAGTATAAATCCCTGGCACGACCACCTGGTTTCCAGGGCGCCTTCCAGATAGGCGACACCTTCATTCCGACATACAACCTGTTGATTATCGGCATCGGCTTCGCCGCGGTGATCCTGGCCTGGTACATCCTGGCCCGCACGCGACCCGGCCGGGTGGCGCGCGCCGCTTCCGTGGACCGCGAGATCGTGGGGGTGCTAGGGGTTAACGTGCCCCTGACCATGACGCTGGTCTTCGGGCTTGCCACCGCAATGGGCGGCATGGCCGGAACGCTGGCCGCGCCCCTGCGCACCGTCACGCCCGGCGCCGGCATCGAGGTGATCATCGACTCGCTGATCGTAGTGGTGATCGGAGGCATGGGCAACTTCTGGGGGGCCTGGCTGGGCGCCATCCTCATCGGCGAGGTCACCGCTTTCGGCGTCGCCTTCGCGCCCAAATGGGCGACCCTGTTCAGTTTCATGATCCTGGTGATCGTCCTGATCTTCAAACCGGAGGGGCTGTTCACCCGCCGCAAGGTAATGTAGCCATGACAAACGACACCGCACGCCGCATCAGCGCGACCTCCCTGTGGACCATTATCATTTTGATCTTCGCCCTGGTGCCGATCGTCACCACCTCCGCCTACAAAATCAACGTGGCCAGCCATATACTAGTGTGGGGGCTCTTCGCGGTCTCCTTCAACATGCTATGGGGCATCACCGGCATGCTCTCCTTCGGCCAAGCGCTGTATTACGGCCTGGGGGCCTACAGCGTGGGGCTGATGGTCGATTACCTCGGCAGCGGCTGGTTCCTGCCGGCCATCGCGCTCGGATTGGTCATGGTGATCATCGTCTCCTTCTTGCTGGGGCTGCTGGTCATCCGGGTCGGCGGGGTCTATTTCACTATGCTCACCCTGGCCTTTGCCCAGCTGGCCTGGCAGATCACCTTCAAGTGGTACGATTTTACCGGTGGCGACGACGGCATCCAGGGCATCATCCCGCCCGGCATTCTGGAGAACCGCATCGTCTATTACTACTTCGTACTCGTGATCGTCTTTGTCTCCATCTGGATCCTCAAGCGCATGGCCTACAGCCCCTTCGGCCTGATACTGCGCTGCGTGCAGCAGAATCCCGCCCGAGTCCGGTTCCTGGGTCGCCGGGTGCGGCGCAACCAGTTGCGGGTTTACATGGTCTCATCGTTTTTCGCCGCCCTGGCCGGCAGCCTGATGGCCGGCGTGGACAGCTCCATCCACACCGACATGCTGTTCTGGACCACCTCCGGCGAGGCCATCCTGATGTCGGTGCTCGGCGGCCTCAACCAGTTCTTCGGCCCATTCATCGGCGCCGCCATCTTCATTCTGATCGAAGACAACATCGGCGCCCGCACCGAGTACTGGCCGCTGATCATCGGATCGATCATGCTGGTAATGGTCATTCTCTTTCCCAAAGGGATTGTAGGTGAGGTGTTGCGACTCAAAGCGTGGTTCGGCAAAAACGGCGGCGGGAGGCAACCATGACGCCTATTCTCCAGATTCAATCCCTGGACAAATCCTTCGGCGGCCTGCACGTGACCGCCAATGTGAGCTTTGACGTGATGCCCGGTGAAATATCCGCCATCATCGGCCCCAACGGCGCGGGAAAGACCACATTGTTCAACCAGATCACCGGGCACCTGCGCTCCGACAGCGGGCGAATCCTTTTCAATGGCCAGAACATCCTTGGCCACAGCCCCCAACGGATTGTCGCCCGGGGCATCGGCCGCGCCTTCCAGATCGCCTCCATTTTTCCCGACGAGACGGTGCTGGACAACGTCCGCATCGCCTGCCTTTCCAAACGCGGAGAGACCCGCAAATACCTGCGCGCCGTGGACGCCTTCACCGAGGCCACCGACGATGCGCGCGCCATTCTCGAAAGCCTGGGGTTGAGCGACCAGGCCGAACGCCTGGCCTTCGAACTGGCCCACGGCGACCAGAAAATGCTGGACATCGGGATCGCCCTGGCGCTGCGTCCCAACCTGTTGCTGCTGGACGAACCGACAGCCGGCATGTCCCCGGAAGAACGGCTGCACACCAAGGAGCTGATCCTCAAGCTGTGGAAGGAATTCGATCTCGCACTGGTTTTCATCGAACACGACATGGACATGGTGTTCGGCATCGCCCAAACGGTGCGGGTTCTGCAGCAAGGCGCCCTGCTGGCCGAAGGCACCCCCGAGCAGATTCGCGCCAACAAAGAGGTCATCACCGCCTACCTGGGAGAAGAGTTCTGATGGAAAGCATCCTAAAAGCGGTCGATCTGAACACATATTACGGCCGCAGCCATATTCTGTTCAATGTGGGCCTCGAAGTGGCCCCCGGCGAGACCGTCTGCCTGATGGGGCGCAACGGCGTGGGCAAAACCACCACCTTCCGCTCGCTGATGGGATTGACACCGCCGCGTAATGGCCAGGTTTTCTTCAAAGGCAAAGCGTGCACCGGCCTGGCGCCCTTCAAGATGGCCCGCATGGGGTTGGGCTTCGTGCCCGAGGACCGCCGCATTCTGGGTCCGTTCACCATTCGCGAGAACCTGGAAATGGGACGCATTCCGGGCCGCAGCGGCCCATGGAACATGACAACGGTGTTCCGGCAGTTTCCGGCGCTGGGTGAAATGGCCCACCGTATGGGCGAAACGCTGTCCGGTGGCGAACAGCAGATGCTTACCATTGCCCGGGCGCTGATGGGCAACCCGGATGTGCTGGTGCTCGACGAACCCTCCGAGGGGCTCTCACCGGTGATCGTAGGCACGCTCAAAAGCCTCATTCTGGAATTGAAGGCCGCCAACACGACACTCCTGCTCTCCGAGCAGAACATACGCTTTGCCATGGCGGTATCCGACCGGGTGGTGCTGCTGGACAAGGGCCATGTGGTGTATAACGGCACCATGGCCGAATTTCAGCGCGCCGAGGATATTCAAAAGAAATACCTGGCGGTGTAGCCGCCGGCTTTGCAGCCAGGTCATCAGTACGAAATATCAAACAGTCGTTCGATGATTCGATCGTGTTCCCACTAACCATAAACGACAGGAAGAGAAGGCCATGCCAACCACCCATATGTTTCAGACCACGCCGCGCATCATCATGGGCGCCGGCTGCCTATCCCAGATTGTCGGTGAAATCAAACGCCTCGACAGCCACAAAGCGTTCATTGTCACCGATCCTGGCCTGGTCCAGGCCGGCATTGTCGGCCGGCTCGAACAACTCCTCGACGACGGCGCAATCGCCTTCGAACGGTTCGACCAGGTGACACCCGACCCCAACCTGGATGTGGCCCACGCCGCCGCCGATGCATTGCGCGCCTCCGGAGCGTTGGTGGTCATCGGCCTGGGCGGCGGTTCGGCCATCGACATCGCCAAGATCTCTGCCCTGATGGTCGACAACGATGGCGCGCTCAACGACTATTTCGGCATCGACCTGATTCCAAAACCGGGCCGCAAAACCCTCATCGTGCCCACCACCGCCGGCACCGGCAGCGAAGTGACCCCCATCGTGATCCTTTCCGACGAGGCGGAAAAGCTCAAAAAGGGGGTCGTGAGCCCGCACCTTTTTCCGGCAGTGGCGCTGCTGGACCCGGAGTTGACCCTGGGCTTGCCGCCGGCGGTCACCGCCGCCACAGGCATGGACGCCCTGATCCACGCTGTGGAAGCTTTCACCTCTAGAAACGCCTACCCCATGACCGACATGCTGGCCCGCGAAGCCATGGTGCTGATCAGCGACAACATCCGCACCGCCTTCGCCAACGGCCAGGATCTGGATGCCCGCAGCCGCATGCTCGAAGGCAGTCTGCTGGCGGGCATGGCCTTTGCCAATGCCGGGGTTACCGCCGTTCACGCCTTTGCCTACCCCATCGGGGCGGAATTCCACATCCCCCACGGCGTGGCCAACAGCATCATGCTGGCCCCGGTGATGGCCTTCAACATGCTGGGCAACCTCACCAAGTTCGCCGAAATGGCCGAACTGCTCGGCGAGGAGACCACGGGCATGAGCACCCGCGAGATGGCGATAGCCGCCGTGGAGGCCCTGCGCACTCTGGCAGGGGACCTGCGCATCCCGGACCATCTGAGCCAATTCGGTGTCAAAGAGGCGGACATTCCCATGCTGGCCCAGGGGGTCATGAAGGTCACCCGGCTGTTGGCCAACAACCCACGGCAGATGACCCAGGAGGATGCCGAACGCATCTACTTGAGTGTCCTGTGATCCTATGCCATCATCTCCATGACAGCCTACCGGCACAAAGGGGGAGCGCCCCCCTTTACGGTTCCCAACCCATGACCCGGAGGAAGCCCCATGTACGGTTTTTACAATATGGTTCTTAAAATCGATGCATCTCAGAAATCATACGAACTGCAGATGATTTCCGATGACCTGCTCCAGCGCACCCTGGGCGGCAAGGGCCTGGCCACCCACCTGCTGCTGGAGAACAATCCCCAGGGAGTGGATCCGCTGAGTCCGGACAACCACATCATTTTTGCCAACGGCCCCGCCGCGGGCAGCGGTATCTGGGGCTCGTGCCGCCACGGGGTTTTCACCAAATCCCCCCAGACCGGCTTCTATTCCGAATCCTACTCCGGCGGCAAATTGTCCGAGCGCATGGCCACCTGCGGGTTCGACGCCGTCATGATCAACGGCGCGGCCGATGGACCCGTCTGGCTCGAAATCGACGACGATGCCGTCCATTTCCACCCTGCCGACGACCTGTGGGGGCTGCCCACCTACGACACCGAAGACCGCGTCATGGCCTGGGTCAAGGCGCACCGGCCCGACAGCGGCCCCTGCGGGGTAATCTGCATCGGCCCGGCCGGCGAAAACCGGGTCTCCTTCGCGGTGATCGAAAACGACTACTGGCGCAGCGCCGGCAGGACCGGCGTGGGTGCCGTCCTGGGATCCAAAAAGATCA
>JAGTVD010000037.1 GCA_018224505.1 Desulfatitalea sp.
GGATCCGCTATCCCCAAAGGAGGTAACATGCTGGACATTCACAACGCGGTCGCCGTCATCACCGGCGGAGCCGGCGGTATCGGCAAAGCACTGGCAAAAGAGTGGGTTGCCAAGGGCGGCAAAGTGGTGTTGGCCGACGTGACGCCCGATGCGCTGGCGCAAACCAAGCAGGAACTCACATCTTCCGGTGGGCAGGTGGAAACGGTGGTCTGCGATATCACCGATGAAGCGGATTGCGCTCGGTTGGCCGACCATGCCATCGAGGCGTTTGGCGGCATACACCTGGTGGCGCCCTTCGCCGGTATCATCCGGGACGGCATGATGGTGCGCACAGACCGCCAAACCGGCAAGGTCAACGGCAAGATGAGCCTGGCCAATTTCAAAGCGGTGGTGGACATCAACCTCACGGGGGTCTTTCTCACCATTCGCGAATGCGCCGAACGCATGATCAACCATCAGTGCAAGGGATTAATCTGCACGATCTCATCCACCGGATCCTTAGGCACCGCCGGACAGTTGAACTATTCCGCCACCAAGGCGGCCATGTCGGTATTTCCCAAGGTCATCACAGCGGAGTTGTTCCGCCGAGGCATGGCCCGGCAAATCCGATGCGCGGCGGTGGCCCCCGGTTATGTCGGCACCCCCATGGTCAAAGGCATGGATCAAAAAGCCCTGGAGAAAATTGTGGCCGATGTGCCCATCGGCCGTTTGATCGAACCCGAAGAGGTGGTCTCCCTTATTCTGGAACTTTACCGCAACGAAGCACTGGCCGGCGATGTCTATTTCATTCATGGCGGCCTGCGGTTGGGTTCGCGAGGATAACGGGGAAAAATCACCCGCCTTGACGGCGCCCGGTGGACTGGATATCATTTATTAATTACAAACGATATCCACCACTGAACGCCGCTTGAGGAACGCCATGGGTGATCCCGCCGTCCACAAAAAAACATCCCCTCCGATGAGGGGTTCCGCAAAGACCGGGATGACTATGAAGGAGCTGTTCCAGGATCCCCACACGGTCGGGCTGTTCCTCGATCAATTTCCCAACGGTGTCCTGATCACCGATCCGGACGGGTATGTGATTTTCATCAACAAGCCCTATTCCCGCTTTCTGGGCCTCGAACAAGAGGCCCAGATCGGGCGGCACTGCACCGAAGTGATTGCCACCTCGCGCATGCACATTGTCGGTAAAACCGGCCAGCCGGAAATCAATGCCGCCATGTTGATCCAAGGCGAAAACATCGTGGTACAACGCATTCCCATCATCAAGGACGGTCACATGCTGGCGGTGTTCGGCCTGGTGATGTTCCACTGCATCCAGGATTTCCACAAACTGGGCGACAAGCTCAAATTGCTGGAATCCAAGGTGGAGATCTATGAAAAAGAGCTTCGGACGCTGCGCCAGACACGTTACACCGTGGAGAGCATCATCGGCCAGAGCGATATCCAGGCACAGTTGAAAAAACTGGTTTTCAGGGCCGCGGCGAACAACCTGACCGTGCTGGTCACCGGGGAATCGGGCTGCGGCAAGGAACTCTATGCCCAGGCCATCCACAATGCCAGTGCCCGCCGGTCTAAACCCTTCGTGCGGATCAACGCTTCGGCCATTCCCGCCGAGTTGCTGGAATCGGAACTGTTCGGCTATGAAAAAGGGGCCTTCACGGGAGCCAAATCCAGCGGCAAGCGCGGCAAATTCCACATGGCCCACCAGGGCACCCTGTTTCTGGACGAGATCGGCGACCTGCCGGCCAGCATCCAGCCCAAGCTGCTCCGGGTGCTGGAAGAGAAAGAGTTCGACATGGTGGGCGGCACCACGCCGGTGCGCTCCGATTTCCGGCTGATCGCCGCCACCAACCGCAATCTGGAAGCCATGGTGGAGGAGAAGCGCTTCCGATCGGACCTTTACTACCGTCTCAATGTGTTCAACCTGCAAATCCCGCCCCTGCGGGAACGCCCGGATGATATCCTGCCCCAGGCGCGTTTCTTCCTCAAAGATCTGGCGGAAGAGTGGTCCATCGCCACGCCCGCATTGAGACCCGAAACCGAAAAGGTGCTCATGGCCTACCCCTGGCCGGGCAACAGCCGGGAGCTGCGCCACATCCTTCAGCGGACCATGGCGACGCTGGACAACGACACCATCCGGCCAAGCGATTTGCCGCTGCATCTGCTGACACGCGTGTGCCCCTCCCACCCAATGGCGGTCTCCCCCCTGAAGAAAACCGTCCAGGATGCCGAGATCAGAGCCATCCAGGCAGCCCTGAAGGCGTGCGAAAACAACAAGGCCCGGGCAGCCAAAATGCTTTGCATCCACCGCACCCTGCTCTACCGGCGCATGAAACAGTTGGGAATGGAGATATAATCACCATTTGAACATCGGCAGGGGCCGCAACGGATGGTGCAGGGTCCAGCAGACACTCATACGGCAGAGCATGAGGTGAAACCCCATGCGCGGAAAGGCCGTCAGCAAGTCCGACAACCAGCGCCGTGGCAGCCGGGTGGGTAAAGCGAACAGGCACACATCCAGCCAATCGGCCCGCCGAAACGATTCCACCAGCGGCCGGGACGCGCCCTTCCAGGGGGTCACCTTGTGATGTTGCTGAATCATAGCCTCGATCTCCGGCCGCCAGGCCTCCCGCCCCGCGCCGGGCAGATAGGTGCGGGCATGATCCACTGAAGGCTGAAGATAGTCGAAGGTACCCGCCAGCCAAATGCCAATGTCATGAAATGCGGCCGCCACCGCGATCTTTTCCAGGGCATCCCCCCGTGCGGCTGCCATTCGAGCGGCCAGATTGA
>JAGTVD010000038.1 GCA_018224505.1 Desulfatitalea sp.
ACAGGGGCGATCCCATGCATGGGGTCGCCCCTTTGTATTGAGGGCCGGCACAAAAATCGCACCCCGAACCGGGGGTGTGCCGGTTATCCTTCCGCCACTGGCGCAGGGTCGGGCGCTTCCAGCACCTTGCGGATCAGATGGGATAATGTTTCCATGGACAGCGGTTTGAGGGCGAATGCGCTGATGCCCATGGCTGCGGTTTGATCCGCGGAGATGTTTTCGCCGAAACCGGTGCACAGGATGATGGGCATGTCGGGACGCAGGGCGAGCATCCGCAGCGCCATGTCGTCCCCGCGCAATTTGGGCATCATCAAGTCGGTGATCACAAGGTCAAACGCCCGGGAATCCTTTTCGAACAGGGCCAGCGCGTCGATCCCACTGTTGTGGGCCACCACGGTGTAACCCAGCAACCCCAGCATATGTTTGAGCATGTCGGTCTGGAAGGGTTCGTCATCCACCAGCAGGATGCGCTCCGTGCCCACCGGCAACGCATCCTTGGACCGCTTCATGGGTACCGGTGCATGGGGTATGCGTGGCAGATAGATGTCGAAGCGGGCGCCTTGGCCCGGGGTACTGGCGACTGTCACGACGCCCCCCAGACGGGTGATGATGCCGTGGACCACCGACAACCCCATGCCGGTGCCTTCTCCTTTGGGCTTCGTGGTGTAAAACGGGTCGAAAATGCACCCCATGTGCTCTGGGGCGATGCCATGGCCGGTGTCGGCCAGCGAGAGGCGCACATGGGGGCCCGACTTGATCAAGTCCGCGTGCTGCTGGGCAAAGGCCTGGTCCAACACCCTGTCCTCCAGGACGACGGTGAGCGTTCCGCCCTTGTCGCGCATGGCATAACCGGCGTTGGCGCACAGGTTCATCATCACCTGGTGAATCTGAACCGGGTCGGCCATCACGGTGGGATCGCTGCTAAGCTGCTGGTCGATGGCAATGGTCGCGGGCAAGGTGGACCGCACCAGTTGAAGCACCTCCTTGATAATCGGCCGGATCTGCAGCGGTTGAGGCTCAGTGTCACCTTTCCGGCTGAAGGTCAGAATCTGCTTGACCAGGGCGCTGGCCCGCTCACCCGCTTCGAGCACGCGCTTGAGATAGGGCTGTACCGGTGTATCCGGAGGCAGGTCGGCCAAAGCGATCTGGGTGTAGCCGATGACGGCGGCCAAAATATTGTTGAAGTCATGGGCGATGCCGCCGGCCAAGGTGCCCAGGGCCTCCATTTTCTGGACCTGCTGTAGCTGGCGCTCCAGTTGCCGGTGTCGCTGTTCGGATTCCGTATGCTCCGTAATGTCAATGGCCACACCCCCCAGGCCGGTCAGGGTGGACTCCTCATATATGGGAAATCGGGTGACCAGCAGGTAGTGCTGGTGGTGGTGGTCGGCGGTTCTGACGGTTTCAACGATGCTGGCCGCCTTTTGGCTCACCCGCACCGCCTTTTCGTTGGTATGCAGCTGGGCAGCGGTGTCGGGTTCCCATACCGCCGTGTCCTCCAAACCGATGGGTTCGCGCTCCGCCATGCCCACGAACTGTGAAAAGGCGCGGTTGACGAAGATATAGCGACCGTCCAGGTCCTTGATAAAAGCCAGTCCGGGCAAGTGTTGCATAAAGGCATCGAAAAGGCTTTTGCTCTCCTTGAGCGCTTTTTCCATTTTTTTACGCTCGGTGATGTCGAGCATCACCCCCACCAGGCCGGCCACCTTGCCCGCTTCGTCGCGAAAGGTGGCTTTGCAGAGCATAAAGTCGCGCATGTCGCCTTCGGCGCAGATCAATTGCTCTTCATGCACCTGGATGCCGGGCGATTGAATAAGTGCCAGGTCCTGGCGGTGGTAGTGCTCGGCCATATCGCTGATGGATACACCGGGCAAGTCCACCAATCGTCGGCCCACAATCTGTTCCTTGGTGAGCCCTAAGGTGTGGCAATAGGCCGCATTGCACCCCATGAACACCCCATGATCATCTTTGAAAAAAACCGGGTTGGGGATGGTTTCGATCAGCAGCCGAAAGCGCGCCTCGCTGGTGCGCAGAGCGGCTTCCGCCTGGCGGTGCTGGGCGATTTTTTCTTCGAGTGCCGCGTTGGTGAGACTAAGGTCCCGGGTGCGGGTGTCCACCCGAAGTTCCAGATCATCCCGGACCCGTTGCAGCGCCGCATCCACTTGCTGGTGGGCCAGCATGGCGTGGCCGGCCCGGTATAGGGCCACCAGCAACACTCCCAGAAGGCCCAGCGCCATGACAAGCAGGATGGCATTGCTCCGATGGTTCTGCGGCGCCAGATGAAACCAGCTGTATAAAGGCAACAGCAAGGCCATGAGCAAGCAGGCGAGCAGGATGTTGCGTAAGAAATGGACCTGCAGCACAAAACGACAGATGGTCAATGGCGAATAAGTCGGTGCGGATGGTTCCGTAGGGCCATGGGACAACGATTCCATGGGACGACTCCCGGCTCCTGCTGGCTGGTGTGGACGTTACGTATCGATGTTTTTCCCACATCTACCCGAAACGGGCACGAACATCAAGACAGCGCCTTCTTTACACTGCTCGTGATCTGCTCGGCCGACGCGGGTTTGGGCAGGTAATCATCGGCATCGGTGTACATACGATGCGCATGGGAAAAACGCGTTGAGATCCAGGGGGGGGTTTCCGCCGTCAGAATGATGATGGGTATGGCGCAGTAGCGGCTGTCGGCCTTGAGGGCTTTGCAGACGGTGTATCCGTCTGCTTCCGGCATCACCACATCGAGCAGGATCGCATCGGGAGGTTGGTCGCCCACCTTTTGCAGGCATTCGCGGCCATCGTAGGCCACATCCACATCGTAACCGGCCTTTTCCAGAATCCGCCGGACAAGGGCGCAATGATCCGGTTCGTCATCCACCACCAATATCCTTTTTTTCTGGCTCATGGGACACACATATCCATGCCGGGCAATGGGGCGCTGCCAGCCGTGCATTGCGCACGGCTGGCGAAGCGTCGATTCCATCGGTTTAAAGACGGGGTCAAAAATCTATTCTATGGTGGGACGTGGTAGCATGCCGGCGCGCTCGGCAATCTCGGGCACTTTGTGCTCCCATTCGATGGCCATCAAATGAACGCCGGCCACCCCCTCCATCTGCTTGAACTCTTCGATCTGCTCGATGGCAAATTTGATGCCTTCCTCGGCCATTTGGCCCTTACCGGCCCCCTCTATCCGCTTGATCAGTTCGACAGGCACATCCATAC
>JAGTVD010000039.1 GCA_018224505.1 Desulfatitalea sp.
CGGTAATTGAAGGGGCATTGCGTACAATTAAAATAAGTCTAACGCCATGACGCCGGAGAGCGCAGCCCCAAAACGAATTCCGAACGGGGCAACCGCATTTGGATCAGAACAGGCAATCCTTTTGAATCCATGACCAAATAGCATTCAAATCCAGTCCGCCGGGACCTTCGGACCGCATTAAAGCAATTGGGGCCAACGGCCGATATGCCTTCAATGGCCCCAACTGGCGGTTACCAACGGGTGCGTGGCCACCCGGCGACGGAGCGCGCGATATGGCATTGGTCAAGGTGGATAAGGTGGTCGAGGGGATGGTGCTGGACGATGATGTTCGGGACATCAACAGCCGACTGCTGTTGGCCAAGGGGCAGGCCATCGAAAGCCGTCACATCCGAATGCTGAAAATGTGGGGTGTCTTCGAAATACGGGTGGCGGGCGCCGACCCGGCGACGTTGGACGGTGACGGGCCTCTGGACGATGCCCGGATGACCGAGGCGGCCCAGGCGGTCGGCCGGATATTCGCGGCAATCGACACGGACCATCCGGCCATCCGGGAGGTGATGCGTCTGGCGGTCCAAATCCGGCCCCAGAACGCCGGAAGCAGCCGGACGGCGCCGGAATTCAAGAAGGCCGGCCAGTCGGCCGCCCCGGACGGGCGAAGTTTGCTGGCAAAAATCGAGCGGATCGATGTCCATCTGCCCGAAGTGCCGTCCCTGGTCTATGAACTCAATGATATCATCGCCGATCCGCTCTCCTCGGCCGGGGATATTGCCCGCGTGGTGACCAAAAGCCCGAGCCTGGCCGCCCTTTTGCTCAAAATCGTCAACTCGGCCTTCTATGGTTTCCGCTCGAAAATCGACAGCATTTCCCGGGCAGTGACGCTCATCGGCTCCAAGGAGGTCTCCCACCTGGCCCTGGGTATCACCATCATGGAGACCTTCAAAAATATTCCGCGCGCGGTGATGGACGTATCCTCCTTTCTGGAACACAACCTGGCGTGCGGCGTGGTGGCCCGTATCATCGCCGCCCACGGCAATATCGCCACCCACACCGAACAGATGTTCGTGGCGGGCATGCTCCACGATATCGGCCGGCTGGTGCTGTGCAAATATTTTCCCCAGCAGGCCATGGCCACCTTCGCCCATGCCCGGGAAACCCAGCTGCCGCTGTTCAAGGCCGAACAAGCGCTGCTGGGCACCACCCATACCCAGTTGGGCAGGAAACTGCTGCGCAAATGGAAGCTGCCCTACGCCCTGGAGAACAATGTCACCTATCACCACAATCCTGCGGCGGCCCCCAGTCCGGAGATGGCCGCCACCATCCAGATGGCCGACATCATCGTGCATGCCATGGGGGTGGGCGGCAGCGGTGAAAGCATGATTCCTGCGTTCGATGCCAAAGCATGGGAGCGGGTCAATCTGCCGGTCAGCGCTTTTGCCGCCGTCCTCAACCAGGCCGGCCACCAGATGGAAAGCTTTCGCGACGTGTTGCAGCGAGGATAGGTGATGACCATGACCACCGATACTGCCCTGACAAAACTCGAAGCCCGCATCGAACACCTGGAGGAGAACCGCCGTTTCATCCAGAACGCCCTGGAGATGGTGCTCTCAATGGCCGATTTTTCCATCGATCCCGGTGCGGATGGCGGCCACGCCCATCTCCTGTCGGAGGCGGTGGCGCGCATTCAGAAGTTCATTCCGCTGGAGGGGTGTGCCATCTACCTGGTGGACGATGCCACCCAGGAGTTTCAACCGGTCTATCACTCGACGCCGGTACTGGCGTCGTACATGGGTGCCCAGGTGGAGTTCATGATCGATGAGGGGTTCTTTGCCTGGGCCGTGCGCGAACGGCGGGGCCTGGTCATCACCTCCCAGGACCACGCGCGCCATTTTCTGCTGCATGTGATCGCCAACAACGCCCGTGTGCAGGGCTTGTTCATCGGGTTGATGGCGCCGGGCCAAAGCACGGTGCCCGACACCTCTCTCACCCTGTTGACCATCACCCTCTTCAACATGGCCAATGTGATGCACAGCCTCGCGCTCTATCGCATGGTCAAGGAGCAGAATGCGCTGTTGGAACAGAAGGTGGCCGAACGCACCGCCCGCCTGGATGCCTCCCGGCAACAACTCAAACGGGCCATGGAGCGGCAGGAGCGGCTGGCCCGGGCCGCCGAGCAGGCCAATCAGGCCAAGGGTCAGTTCCTGGCCAACATGAGTCATGAAATCCGTACCCCCCTCAACGGCATCATCGGGTGTACCGAGCTGATTCTCAAGGCGGACGACCTGACCAATAGCCGTGACCTGGCGCGGGTCTGCCTGGACGAGTCGGAGCACCTGCTGCACTTGATCAACAATGTGCTGGATTTCTCTAAAATCGAAGCGGGTAAAATCGCGATGGAGCAGCAGCCATTCCATCTGACGGAATTGCTCCAGTCCGTGGTGGCGGGCCTCAGACCCCAGGCCGACGCCAAGGGCGTGGTGCTAGATCTGCAACTCCCGGGCGTGCCTTTTTCTGCCGTGGTGGGCGATGCCCTGCGTCTGCGTCAGGTGCTGGTCAACCTGGTCAACAATGCCGTCAAGTTCACCGCAAAGGGCTCGGTCACGCTCACGGCCCAACGGATGGCGGCAGCGGTACCAGAAGGATCTCAAAGAGTGCGCTTCGCCGTCAGCGACACCGGCATCGGCATTCCCAAGGCGCGTCAGGCGGCCATTTTTAAACGTTTCACCCAGGTGGATGCCAGCACCACGCGCCGTTTCGGTGGCACCGGTCTGGGCACCAGTATCGCTTATAACCTGGTCGCCCTCATGGGAGGACAACTGACGGTGGAGAGTACACCGGGCAAGGGCAGCACTTTCGCCTTCACCATTGACCTGCCCGTGGCCGTCACCGTCACCCGTCCAGCGCAGACACCGTCCGAAGGGTTGGCGCAAGCGCCCATGAAGGCATTGGCACCGACTGCGCGCGGACGTATCCTGGTGGCCGAGGACACGCCCGTCAACCAGATGGTGATCCAGCGGCATCTCACGGAACGGGGCCATTCGGTGTTCCTGGCGACCAACGGCCGGGAGGCGCTGGCAGCATGCCGCCGCGAACCGTTCGACCTGATCCTGATGGATGTGCAGATGCCGGAAATGGACGGCCTGGAAGCCACGCGGCGGATCCGGGCCGAACTGCCGGAGTATGCCCAGCGGCCCGTTCTGGCCCTGACCGCCAATACCGATACGCGCACCCGGCAGGATTGTATGGCGGCCGGCATGCAGACAGTATTGACCAAGCCTATCCGGCGGCAAGTGCTGCTGGATGTCGTGGATCAATGGCTCGTGCGGACAGCGGCCGGCACGGACAGTGTCGCATCAGGCGCGACCGCCGCCGCACCCGGCAAACCCGCACCCCGTCAGGAAAATGATCCGGTGCCCCTGGACCTGGAGACCGCAGTGTATGAATTCGGTGACCGGCAGACGGTTCAGACGGTGGTCACCGAGTTGCTGGCCAGCGTGGCCGGTCAGGTGACCGATATTCAAAGGGCCTTGCCAGAGGCGGATTGGCCGCGGATCCGGGGTA
>JAGTVD010000040.1 GCA_018224505.1 Desulfatitalea sp.
ATCGGCGGGGCATGGGTTATTGGACAGGTCCGGCTGATTTTTCGAGGGCCTCCCTGGCGACCTGGCAATCATCGAAGGGGTGCTTTACCCCGCTGATGAGCTGGTAGGTTTCATGGCCCTTGCCGGCAATGAGCAGGGTGTCTCCCGGCCGGGCGGTACGGATGCCCAAGTCGATGGCCTGGCGCCGGTCCGGTTGCACGGTGTATCCTTTGACGTCCATGCCATGCGGCAGATCCGCGAGTTCGTAGACGCGCAGATTGTCACTGCCCATACCGGCGACGATCTGTGCGATGATCAGCTCCGGCGGCTCGTTGCGCGGATTGTCCGAAGTGACCACGCTCAGGTCTGCCAGCCGCGCGGCAATGGCGCCCATGAGCGGGCGTTTGCCCCGGTCCCGGCCACCGCCGCAGCCAAAAACGCATATCATGCGGCCCCTGGTCAGCTCCCGCAATGTCTGGAGCGCCTTCTCCAGAGCATCGGGTGTATGGGCATAGTCCACAAAAACAAACCGCCGCCCCTGGGAATCGAGGACCCTTTCCAATCGGCCGGGTACGCGGTCCAGGCGCTGGATACCGGCTGCGATGGCCGCTAACGGCACATCGAGTGCAATGGCCGCGCCGGCGGCATTGAGGATGTTTTCCAAATTGTGTCGGCCCGCCAGAGGTGATTGGATTTCCAATGCGCCTTTGGGTGTGTGCAGACAGGCTTGGATGCCACCGAGATGGAACCGTGGCCCTTCGGCCCAAAGATCGCAGCCGGCATCCAGACCGGTGGTCAGATGCGGCAGTGCGAGTTCGGCCGCCAGGGCTTTTCCATGGGGATCGGCTTCGTTGATCACCGCCCTGACCGCTGTTTTGCCGCTGGTGACCGGCAGATAGTGGGTGAACAGCCGGCGTTTGCTGGCCCAGTAGGCATCCATGTCGTGATGAAAATCCAGGTGGTCCTGGGACAGGTTGGTGAACACCGCCACGTCCACCTCGCAGCCATGGATCCGCTGCAAGTCCAGGGCATGCGACGACACCTCCATCACCCCATGGGTCGTGCCGGCCGACCGCATGTCGGCCAAAATGCGCTGCAGGTCGAGGGATTCGGGTGTGGTCACCGGGTTGTCGAAACATTGCCCGCCAAAGCGGTAATTGACTGTCCCAATCACCCCTGCCCTATGGCCGGCGGCTATTATAATGCTCTCAAGCAGGTAGCTGGTGGTCGTCTTGCCATTGGTGCCGGTGATGCCCACCATCGTCATATGTCGCGAGGGGTGCCCATAAAATTCGGCCGCCAGGGCGGCCAGGGCCCGCCGGGTATCACGCACCACCAGGGCAGCGGCGCGAGTGGCCACGGGCCGCTCGCACACGACGACCAGCGCCCCGCGTTCCACCGCCTGATCGATAAAGTCATGACCATCGGCGGTAAAGCCCTTTATGCCCACAAAGAGCCCACCGGGGGTGACATCCTGGGCCCTGTAAAACAGGGCTTCAATCTCCAGGTCAGGGGAGAGCGGCGCCTTGGGCACCCGGTCGCCGTCTTTGGTTTCATGCTGCAATGCCTGCATCAAACGCCCCAGTTTCATCCTTTGACCTCTGCATCCACCGCCACACGCAATTTCTTCCAATCCCCCGAGGGAGGGACATCCAGATATCCGAGGGTTTCCTTTACAATCCGACTGAATACCGGCGCCGCCACCAGTCCGCCGTAACGCCCTTTGCGCGGTTCGTCCACCACCACCAGCACGGCGATCGCCGGGCGCTCGGTGGGTGCGAAGCCCACAAAGGAGGCAATGAACTGATCCGGAGAGTATTTGCCGCTGCGATCGATCTTTTGCGCGGTTCCGGTTTTACCACTGACCGCGTAACCGGCCACATTGGCCTGCACGCCGGTGCCGCCTTCGGTCACCACACTGTGCATGATGCGGCGCAAGCTCAAGGCGGTTTGGGCGGACACCACCTGGCCAATCGCTTCGGGTGCCGCCGTGTGGACCGGTTGGCCGTTGGCATCGAGTACGGCTTGAACCACATAGGGCCGCATGAGCATCCCATCGTTGGCGATCGCCGATGCCGCTGAAAGCAGCTGCACGGCAGTGACCGAAACCCCTTGGCCGAAAGCGATGGCGCCGGTATCCACCACTGTCCAACGTCTGTAGTCGGCCAGGCTGCCGGGGGACTCGCCGGGGCAGTCGATACCGGTGCGCACACCAAAACCAAAACCTTTCAGGGTCGCATGCAGAAGCCCGGGGCCCATCTGCTCCACCATCTTTACCGCGCCGATATTGCTGGAGTACTTCACTATTTGCTGCAAAGAGAGCCAACCATGGGGTTTGGTGTCGTTGACCGTATGGCCCGCCAACCGATAGGTTCCGTTCTCGCAGTAGTAAATCGTGTCCGGGGCGCTGATACCGTTTTCCATGGCGGCGGCGGCGCTGAATATTTTCAGGGTCGAACCGGGTTCAAACGGATCGGTGATGGCCCGGTTGCGCCAGGTGGCCCGGTCCGACTTCCCAAAGGCGTTGGGATTGAAAAACGGATAGTGGGCCATTGCCAGCAGCTCGCCGGTCTGTGGAATCATCACCAGGGCCATGCCGGAGCTCGCCTGGTATTCGGTCACGGCATCCGCCAGCGCCTGTTCGGCGATATACTGCACCTGCCGGTCGATGGTCAGCACCAGGTTCTGACCGGCCCGGGGCAATGTATTCTCCGCATGGGTCCCGAAACCCCGGCCCCGCGCATCGCGCTTGACGGTGATGGTGGCAGCGGCACCCTGGAGTGCCGTGTTGTAATTAAACTCCAGCCCCTCCAGCCCTTGGCCGTCGATGCCGGTAAAACCCAGCACCTGGGCACCGAGTACGCCATTGGGATAGAAGCGGCTGTGCTCCGGCAAAAAACCGATTCCCGGCAGGTTCAGCTCCCGTACGGCCGACACCTCTTTGGGACCGGCCTGACGCTTGATCCAGACGAATGAGCGCCCGCTGTTCAAGCGCTGGAGAATCTGTTTGGCATCCAGCCGCAACGCCCGAGCCAGTGCCGTCGCCGCCTGATTCTTGTCCGTCACCAGGCCGGGGCTGGCCGCTACCGAAGTGGTTTCGACGCTCATGGCCATCGCCTCGTGCCGGCGGTCATAGATGGTGCCCCGCTTGCCTTGCAAAGTCACTTCCCGCTCGTACCGGCCGGCGGCCTGGTCGGACAGCCATGTGCCGTCATGGATCTGCACATAGCCGGCCCGCACCCCGATGGCCGCCAACCAGACAAAGAAGAGTCCGCCAACGATGGCCGCGCGCAGGCTATGGCGTTGTTTGGATTTCATGGCCATGGCACCAAAACGATCTGGTTGGCATCGGGCGCCACCAGCGACAGGCGATCGCGGGCGACGCGCGAAATGGTTTCCGGCGCTTTCAGACGCGCCAGCTCTAATTTCAAACTATTATGCAGCACCTGCAACTCCTGTTGCTTGCGACTTTCACGGGCGATGGCGTAACCCACCTGCACGCTTTGAACCCGACACCAGGTATAGAAAAGCAGTTCGCCGATAAAGAGGGACAACAAGACCAGCCCCATCAGGGTCGACCACCCTCGGAACCATCGGCCTGTCTTGCGCCTCGGGGCCATGTGCTATGACCTCCCTTTCATGGACAAGGCAGTTTCTCGGCACACCGCAACCGCGTGCTGCGGGCCATGGCATTGCGCGCCACCTCCTCCGGGGAGGGACGCAGCGCTTTTTTGGTCACCAACCGCAGAATCGCCCGACCCCTGCACCGGCACTGAGGAAAATCGGGCGGGCAGATACAGCTTCTGGCCAACGACTTGAATCGCTGTTTGACCATGCGGTCCTCGAGACTGTGAAACGACAACACGCAAATGCGGCCACCGACCCGAAGCAGATCCACGGCGTCCGTCAAAAATTTTTCCAGGCAGGCCAACTCCTGGTTGACCGCGATCCGCAGGGCCATGAAGATCCTTGTGGCCGGATGTATTTTTTGCTGGGCGGCCGCCCGTCCGGGGACGGCAGCACGCACCAGTTGGGTCAACTGCCCGGTGGTGCGAAGGGGCGTCTGGCGCCGTGCCGTCACAATGGCCCGCGCAATGCGCCGGGACCAGCGCTCCTCCCCGTAGGTCTTGAAGATATGAACCAATTCATCCTCACCGAGATCGTTGACCAGGTCTTGCGCACTTGTCCCGGAACGAATATCCATGCGCATGTCCAGTGGCTCGTCGTGTTGAAAGCTGAATCCCCGACCGCTGGCTTCCAACTGATGCTGGGAAAGGCCCAAGTCCAGCAGAATGCCGTCGACGGCCTGGATATGCAATTGGCTCAAATAATCGGGCAGTTTGGTGAAATTACCATGGAAAAGGTGCAGATGGGCTTGGTTGTGTTGCAGCACCACCCGAGCGTTGGCGATGGCATCGCTGTCCTGATCGATACCGATAAGCACACCATCCGGTTGAATGCGCGCGCATATCTCCGTGGCATGCCCGGCGCCCCCCAGGGTGCAATCCGCGTATATGCCCCCCGGACGCAAATTCAGGCAGGTGATGGCTTCGTTCAGCATGGCGCTGGTGTGCCGGTATGCCATGGTTTTATAGTCCTATCTTCGCGATTTCGCTACGTACCTCCGCCTGTTGCATGTCCAGTTCCATGGCTTCGTTTTCCGTCGCCCAATTTTCCTGTGACCAGATTTCAAAATGATCCTGCACACCGACCAGTGCGATTTCTTTTTCCAGCTTGGCGTAACTGCGCAGCGTCGGGGGAATCAGAACCCGGCCTTGCTTGTCGCAGGGGCATTCGTGGGCGTTGCCCGCAAAAACCCTGCGGAAACGACGGATGTGTTCGCTTTTTTCCGCCAAGTCGGTCATGCGCTTCTCGATTCTGGACCATTCATTCAGCGTGTAAGCATAGAGGCTTCCGTCCAGACGTGTGATCATCACCGCATCGCCGCCCCCGGCCCGGATCAGATCCCGAAAGCGCGTTGGAATAATGAAACGCCCCTTGTCATCAAGGGTATGTGCGGAGCTGCCTCGGAACATAATTCACCAGTTTCATCCACTTTCATCCACATAAATAACATTCCACGTGTTCTGTCAAGAAAAAACTATGCGCATAATTTTCATTTTCATAATGATTTTTTCCAGTTAAACACAAAATGGAAGTGTGGAGCAAAGTGGTAGAACTTAACGTACCCCATCGATTGAAAAAATCGATTCGCCTAGGTTCGGACTTCCCATTCTGGCAGCCGTCATTGCGCGCAGCGACACACCCACCGGCCGGGATCACCGCGCTCCATCCGCAGCCGCCGCTCCCGGCACGACGGCGTCCATGTGATTTCCCTGCTGAAAAAGCCCTTTTGATTTGACACGGACCCTCCCCCTGCACTATTTTCGTGGCCACATGCGATAATCCACCGTGTTCCCGGGCGCGGTACTTTTTCTGAACCATTTGAGTCAGATACAAACCATGCCAACCCAGCCTTCGAGCATACCTGCCGACACGCCCCCAGCGGTGGAAAACCGCTGTGCCGCGGGCGATCGCGACCTGGTGGCGACCATTCGGGATGCGGCCCGCGCCTGCTTCGCTGACGCCCGGGGCAGCCACGACTGGGACCACACCTTGCGGGTGCATGCGCTCTGCCTGCGCATTGGCCCCAAAGAGGGCGCCGACATCGTGGTGCTGGAGGCGGCGGCCTATCTGCACGATATCGGCCGCGCGGCCCAGGATGCCGCCCACGGCTCGGTCTGCCATGCCCGCCAGGGCGCCGAACGGGCCCGCAGCCTCCTGGCCCCCCTTGCGCTGGACGAAGCCCGCAAGGTCAATATCGTGCATTGTGTGCACGCCCACCGCTTCCGGGACGGCAACGCCCCTGCCACGGTGGAAGCCCGGGTGCTCTTCGATGCGGACAAGCTGGATGCCATCGGCGCCGTGGGCGTTGCCCGCGCCTATCTCTTCGCCGGCGAACTGGGCGCCCGACTGCACAATCCAGGCCTGTCGCCGGAAGCGGCCCGCCCCTATTCCCGTGACGACACCGGCCATCGGGAGTTCGTTGTCAAGTTACGCACCATCAAGGACCGCATGCTCACCACCGAAGGCCGGCGACTGGCCTTGGAGCGGCATGCGTTTATGGTTTCATTTTTCGAGCGGTTCATTAGAGAGTATGATGGCCACTGCTGATGGCGATCGCCATTCGGATCGATGAAGTCCATTCATCGGCATTAACAGGAGGATCCTGGCCCTTTGGTCGCAGTGGGTTTGGGAGTGAAATTCCTTAAAAGAGAACTGACGAGGTGATGCATGAGCATGAATATGGTGGGCAAGATCGATGAACGGGTAAAAGTGCGGCATGTGTTGATCAGCGTGTCCGACAAAACCGGACTGGAGTTGCTGGTACCCCGATTGCTGGAAATTAACCCCGAGGTGCGCATCTTCTCCACCGGCGGCACCTTCTCACGTTTGGCGCAAATTCTGGGGTCAACCGCCGGGCAGTGCCTGACCCAGGTCTCCGACTACACGGGTCAGCCCGAAACCCAGGGTGGCCTGGTCAAAACCCTGGATTTCAAGATCTACCTGGGATTGCTGACCGAGACTTACAATCAAGCCCATCAGGATGACCTGAATCGCACCAGGGCCGTGCCGATCGACATGGTGGTCGTCAACCTCTACCCTTTCCGAACCACCATTGCCCAGGCGGGGGTGACGGTGGAACAGGCCCGGGGCAACATCGATATCGGCGGTCCCTGCATGATCCGGGCGGCGGCTAAAAATTTCATTCGCGTGGCCAGTGTGGTGGACCCCCACGACTATGAACGCATCGTTAATGAACTGGATGCTCGGGACGGGTGCACCTCCCTATCCCTGCGTTATGAACTGGCCTGCAAGGCCTTCGAGCATACCGCCGAATATGACCGCGCCATCGCCGACCACCTTGCCTGTCAGGCGATCCAGGTCGTGAAGCAGTGCTACAACGCTGTTTGAGGACCGGACAGACGAATCGTATCACAAGAACACCGCAATACAGCCAAAAAGGAGTTGCCCATGGCCGAAGATTTGAAACAAATGTATCGCACCATCGTCGAGGACCATTTTCCTTCCCGCATGGAGGTCAGTTTTGTGGAAGGCCACGAGCGGCAAACCCTCTTTTACGAGAAGGTCCGCTGGACCATCGAAGGGGTCCAGAAAGGGTTACGGTACGGTGAAAACCCGGGCCAGGAAGCTGCGCTCTATCGACTGGTCAATGGCAACCTGGCGCTGGGGGATACCGAGACCCTCCAGCCGGGCCAGTTTCTGGTATCGGACATCGAACTGCTGCAATCGGGTAAACACCCCGGCAAAACCAACTTGACCGATGCCGACAACGCCCTGAATATCTTACGGTACTTTACCGACCGGCCCACCGCCATCATTGTGAAGCACAACAACCCGTGCGGCGTGGCCCGGGCCGACAGCCTGGTGGATGCCTATCTCAAAGCCAACCTGGCCGACCGGGTAGCGGCCTTTGGCGGCTGTATCGCCGTCAACCGACCGGTGGACATCGCCACGGCCGAAGCCATCGCGGTGCAATATGCCGAGGTGGTGGTGGCTCCCGATTTCGAGGAAGGGGTCATGGACATGTTCCGCCGCAAGCCCAACCTGCGCATCATCCGCATCCGGAACATGGACCGATTGCAACAGTTCGTGGGACAGCGCTGCGTGGAATTCAAAAGCCTGATGGACGGCGGCGTCATCACCCAATGGTCGTTCGTGCCCGAAACCCGCAGCCGGGAGGCGCTGCGTCCGGCCGAATGCGAGCATAAAGGCCAAACCTACCGGATTCAACGCCCCCCCACGGATGGCGAGATCCGGGACATGCTGTTCGGCTGGCTGGTGGAAGCGGGTGTCACATCCAACTCAGTGATCTATGTCAAGGATGAGGTCACCGTCGGCATCGGTACCGGCGAGCAGGACCGCGTCGGCGTTGCCCAGATCGCCCGGGACAAGGCGTACCGGAAGCTGGCGGACCGCTATTGCTTTGAAGCGCACGCCATTCCCTACAACGATATGCGTGATCCGCAACAGATTGCGGCCATCGACGCCCGGGTGGCCAGTGAAAAAGGCGGTTTGATCGGGGCCGCAATGGTGAGCGATGCCTTTTTCCCATTCCGGGACGGTGTGGATGTGGGGTTGAGGGAAGGGGTGCGGGCCGTCATCCAGCCGGGCGGGTCCAACAACGACTACCAATCCATCGAAGCCTGTAACGAAACGGATGCCACCATGGTCTATACCGGGCAACGCAGCTTCAAACACTAACACTTTCAAAGGCACCCCATGCGCATTGCCCCTTTGCATCTGCTCGTGAATGAAGCGGCCCTGCACAGTGCCCTGGCCGGACTGTCGGGCTGGCTGCTGCTGGCGATCATCATCGTGTGCATCGCCGTACTCTCCAAAGGCGCTGACTGGATGATCGAGGGCGTGGTGAACCTGGCCCGGCGCACCGGGTTGCCCAAAATCGTGATCGGTGCCACCATCGTCTCGCTAGGCACCACCACCCCCGAGGCGGTGGTTTCGGTCATGGCGGCGGTCATGGGCAACGCCGGTTTGGCCCTGGGCAATGGCGTGGGCTCGATCATCGCCGACACCGGCCTGATCCTGGGACTCACGTGCATGCTGGCAGCCGTGCCGATCAACCGCTTCATTCTCAGCCGAATGGGGTGGGTCCAGGTGGGTTCAGCCACGCTGTTGGTCCTCATCAGTGTCGGACTGCTGCTCACCACGACAACCCGGCCGCCCATGCTGCCCCGATGGGTGGGCGTATTCTTCCTGCTGCTGCTGATCATCTACCTCTACGTTTCCTACTTGTGGGCCAAACAGGGCAGCGCCGTCCTGCTAATGGAGGAGAAGCATGCGGCCGAAGCGCCCCTGGCGGGCATCGCCCAGTGCTGGATCATGATCGGCGGCGGACTGCTGATGGTGCTTTTATCAGCGCGGGTCCTGGTGCCCGCCGCCTCTGAAATCGCCATGCGCCTCGGCGTGCCCGACGATGTCATTGCCGCCACCATGGTGGCCCTTGGCACCTCCCTGCCGGAATTGACCACCGCTATCGCCGCCGTGCGCAAAGGATACCCGGAAATCACACTGGGCAACATCATTGGCGCCGACATCCTCAACTGCCTGTTTGTGATCGGTGCGGCGGCCACTGCCAGACCGCTGGCCATCCCGCCCAACTTTTTCTATTTTCACTTCCCGGCCATGCTGCTGATTCTCTACTCCCTGCGCCTGTTCATCGCCGTCAACCGCAACGGCCATTTTTATCGATGGCAGGGCGCCTGGCTGCTCTCCATCTATGTGGTGTACGTGGCCATGCAATTTACCCTTGGCGGGGCGGCTTGAGCGTTCGGGTAAAAGGAGAAACATCTTCCCTTGGCCGCGAGAATGCTTATGATATGGCTTTATTGGTTTGGTAACAGATGCTTTTCCCGGATACCACGCATAGGGGCCGCCGACCGGCCCTGGAAGGAGAAACCCATGAAGGAAGGGCGCAAGCGGGAGATTAAAGGGTGGTTGTTGCGGGTAGCGATGGCAGTGGCCTGTCCCCTGGCCATTTGGGCCTGTACCCAGGTGCCCATTACCGGTCGCAGCAGTTTACAGCTGGTTTCCGACGGTCAACTGGCCAGCATGGCTGTTCAACAATACAGTGACACCCTGAAAAACAGCAAATTGTCCAAGGATGCTGCCAAGACCGCCTTGGTCAAAAAGGTGGGGACACGGATTGCCGATGCGGCCGAAAAATTTCTGCGGGAATCGGGCCAGGAAGATCTGGCCGGCTCCTACCAGTGGGAATTCAATCTCATCGAGGACGACGACATGGTCAATGCCTGGGTGCTGCCCGGCGGCAAAACCGCCGTGTATACGGGCATTATGAAGTACACCCAAACGGAAACCGGACTGGCGGTGGTGATGGGCCATGAGGTGGCCCATGTGCTGGCCAGTCACGGCAATGAACGCGTCAGTCAGGGACTGCTCACCCAGTTGGGGGGCACCGCCCTGGCCGTGGCCCTCTCCCAGCAACCGGCCGAGGCGCAGCAACTCTATATGGCCGCATATGGCTTGGGGGCCAATATCGGTGTCCTGCTGCCTTACAGCCGGCTGCACGAGCGGGAAGCCGACCGGATCGGCCTGGTGCTGATGGCAATGGCGGGCTATGACCCGCGGGAAGCGATCCCCTTCTGGCAACGCATGAACGAAGGCGCCGGCGGTGGCCGTCCCCCGGAATTCCTCTCCACCCACCCGGCCCCGGACACCCGCATTGCCGACATTGAGCGCTATTTGCCGGAAGCCATGCCCTACTATGAAAAGGCGCGCCGCACCAGCAAGCGATAGTAAGGGCTCAGTAAGGGCTCGCGCAAAGGAGATCGTCATCGACGTTAAAACCATCAAAGATCAGCTGCTGGCCAGGATCTTTACCCGGTTCCCGGCTTTGTTTCACCGTTGGGTGCGCAACCATCAGTTTGTGGAATACGACGACACCCCTTGGACGCCTTACACCGGCCGCACCACCCAAAGCCGTGTGGCGCTGATCACCACAGCCGGGGTACATCTGAAAAGCGACCCCCCTTTCAACATGCGCGACCCCGCCGGCGATCCCACTTTTCGCGAAATCCCCGCCAACGCGGCGGCAACGGATTTGACCATCACCCACAATTACTACGACCACGATCACGCCGACCGGGACATCAACGTGGTATTACCCCTGGACCCGCTGCGCGACCTGGCCGCCGCAGGCGAGATCGGCGCAATCAACGGACGTCACTTCTCCTTCATGGGGCACATTCTACCGCCCCATATCCACACCCTGATCCACACCACCGCCCCCCGGGTCGCGCAAATGCTCCAGGACGATGGTGTTGATATCGCCATCCTGACCCCCGCCTGAGGGCTCTGCAACCAGTCCGTGGGACTGATTCAACGAGCCATCGAGGCAGCGGGGATCGCCACCATCTCGGTGACCCTCTCCCGGGGCATCAGCCAGAAAGTCAAACCACCCCGCACACTGTACACCGGTTTCCCCCTGGGCCACCCCTTCGGCTTTCCCCACCAACGCTTCCGGCAATTGCAACTGCTGCGTTTGTTGCTGCACTATATGGAGACCCTGGATAC
>JAGTVD010000041.1 GCA_018224505.1 Desulfatitalea sp.
ATGGGGGAGTTCTCCTGTTCCCATCCCGGCTTCATGGCCCTGGGCGCTTATTCGGCCTCAATCTTCACGTTGGTGCTTTTTACTCAGGACCGGTTGTTCGGCCCGGCGCTGCTGCCCGGCGCCATGGGGCCGTTTTTCTTTCCCGTGGCGCTGTTGGTCGGCGGCCTGACAGCGGCTTTGGGTGCGCTGGTGGTGGCCATTCCCTCGTTCCGCACCCGGGGGGACTACCTGGCGATTATCTCCCTGGCTTTCATGTTCATCGTTAAAAGCGCCATTGAAAACATCGAACCCATCGGGGGACCGCGCGGAATGGGCGGGCAACCCAATTGGTCCACCTTGCCGGTGGTTTTCAGCGCCATGGCGATGTGCATCTGGATCATCAACAACTTTGTGCGTTCGACCATGGGCAAGGCCCTGAACGCGGTGCGGGACAATGAAATCGCCGCCGAGGCCATGACCGTCAATACCCGCCGGACCAAAATGGTGGCGTTCATGTTCGGTGCCTTCTGGGCCGGGGTGGCCGGCGGGCTGTATGCCCACGAGATTCGCCATGTCACGCCCGGGGGATTCGGCATCCAGATGCTGGCGGAAAGCCTGGCCATGGTCTATTTCGGCGGCCTGAATTCCGTGGTGGGGTCGGTGGTCGGCGCCGTGAGCATCAGCATGGTCAGCGAAGTGCTGAAACCACTGGGGTTTTACAAGTGGATTGTTATTCCGCTGATCTTGATTTTGGTGATGATCTTCAGGCCCACGGGGTTGTTTGCCTTCCGGGATTTTGACATCAAACGCATTCTGGCCCCCAGGCAAATGACACCGGAGCGGAGGCAATAGCATGACCTTGTTGCGTGTGGCGGACATGACGCATTTTTTCGGCGGGTTGCGCGCCGTCTACCGATACAACCTCACCATGGAACCGGGTGAGATTCGGGGCCTGATTGGTCCCAATGGCGCCGGAAAGACCACTATTTTCAATTTGATCACCGGCATTCATACCCCATCGCAGGGAGATGTCATACTGGAGGGGCAAAGCCTCCTCGGGCTGCGGCCGCACCAGGTCGCCGGCCGGGGTTTGGGGCGCACGTTTCAGAACATGCTTCTTTGGCGCCATATGACGGTTTTAGAACATGTGAAGCTGGCCCACTATGCACAACTCCGATATGGTTTGATCGGTGCCTTTTTCGGATCACCGCGCCGGTATGCCGAAGAGCGCCGTATTGAAGACAACGCGCTGCGGCTGATGGAGGCTTTTGCCGTGGACCGTTATGCCGGACAACTGGTCACCAGCCTGCCCTACGGGGTCCAGCGCCGGGTGGAGATGGCCCGGGCCATGGCCACGCGGCCCAAGGTGCTTTTTCTGGACGAGCCCACCGCGGGCATGACACCGGAGGAGTTGACCCAGATGATCGGTATCATCCGTAAAATCCACCGGGAGTTCCATGTGGCTATCCTGCTCATCGAACATCGGCTCAAGTTTGTGATGGAACTGTGCCAGCGCATCCAGACGTTGGTATTCGGTGAGGTGATCGCCGAGGGGACACCCGACGAGATCAAGAACAACCCTGAAGTCATCGACGCCTACCTGGGCAAGGAAGAGGTCGCCTGATGCAGTTGACGGTGGAAAACCTTCATGTGGCGTATGGTCAGATCAGAGCCCTGCATGGGCTGAGTTTTTCCATCGACAGGGGTGAGATTGTCTGCATCATCGGCGCCAACGGTGCAGGCAAAAGCACCACCTTGCGGGCGATCTCCCGCCTGGTGCCGGTGATGCCGGGCGCGCGCATGCACTTTGACGGCCACGACCTGCTCGGTTATCCGCCGGACAAGGTGGTCAGCGCGTTGGGTATCTCCCACGTGCCCGAGGGACGCCGGCTTTTCGGCAATTTGACCGTTATGGAAAACCTTCAGCTGGCCACTTTCGCACGCAAAGATCGTGCGGCCATTAAAAATGACCTGGACCTGGTGTTCTCCATTTTTCCGCGCCTGCGCGAGCGGCACACCCAGGCCGCAGCCACCCTCAGCGGCGGCGAACAGCAGATGGTGGCTGTGGGGCGGGCCTATATGACCGGTCGACGCATGATGCTGCTGGACGAACCCTCCATGGGGCTCGCCCCTTTGATGATGCTCTCCATGTTCGAAGCGCTCAAGGAGATCAACCGGGCCGGCACCACCATTCTGTTGGTGGAACAGAATGCGCGCCTGGCCCTCAAATTCGCTCATCGCGGGTACGTGATAGAAAACGGCCGTATTGTCATCGAGGGGGAATCCAAGGCGTTGCTGGACGATCCGGGTGTGAAGCAGGCATATTTGGGGGGGTAGGACAATCGTCTTGGTTACCGGATGGATGATGCAGCCCCTGACGACCGAGTGTTGCGGAAGGTGGAACAGGGGACTTTTTTGAACATGATACAGGAGTGCATGGATGATACGTGTAGGTGTTGTGGGTGCTTCGGGTTATGCCGGGGCAGAGCTGGTGCGGCTATTGGTTGGTCATCCCCGGGTGAAGCTGACGTCTCTGACGTGCCGGCAGGATGCCGGGCAACCGTTTGACCGGATCTATCCGGCCCTGACCGGTTGGGTGGATCTGGTCTGCG
>JAGTVD010000042.1 GCA_018224505.1 Desulfatitalea sp.
TGATGGCGGTCTCCTGGGAGGTGCCCTTGATCCAGTGAAGCAGCGCACGCTGCAGATCAGCACTGCCCGATGTCTCTTCGAAAATGATCTCCTCCCCGACGATGTGCGCGCCCAGCGCGAGAGCTATGGCCACTCCGAACACCACGGCGTTGCAATTGAGCGCCAGCGCCTTGGCCACGTCGGTACCCGAACGCATACCGCCGAAGTAAAGCAGAGCGATCTCTTCTTCCATGTTCAGCTTGCGCAGAATGTGGATGGCATCCCGCATGACCGTCAAGTCGGGGTGGCCATCCATTTCACTCCATGGTGCGTTTATACCCGCAGTGCCGTCAAGCAACAGTAGATCCAACTGGTGCTCCAGGGCCCAGGGGATTGCTGCTGCCAAAGCCGGAGCGGACACGCAGAGACCCAGCAGTTGTTCGGGATGCGACCGGTGCAAAGACACCGGTCGGAAGGTGTTGCCGAGCAGGTGGATCACGCCGGTGGCAACGGGGCTGGGGGTATCGTGGGCGGAGACCAATTGCAGCCATTGGAGAGCCGGGTCCGCCCGCAACGAGAGATCGATCAGTGGGGTGCGACCGACATAGCCGCATCCGGACTCGGCCAAACCCCTGGCCAAAGCCAAGCGGATCGGTTCGGGCGCGTCATCGAATCCGGTGCACAGAAAAGGGTGCTCGAGCACCATGGCCGGACCGCGATCCTGAAGCGCCCCCACCTCACGGCTGCGGGTGATCCGGGTACGGGTGGCACATGCTTCGCGGTAGGGATCGATCACCAGGCGCGTCAGAGCGGCCGAAAGAAACACGACATCGTCAATGTGTGCCGGACGACCCGGTGGGAAGGGGTTTTCCCGGGGCTGAAGCAAGGCATGCAGCAAAGCGCCTTGCTTCAGCGCATCGTCGTAGGGTGTGCAGGCCATGGCCTGGATCAAGTTGCGCGCACGGCGCGAGTAGTTGGCGGTGCCGGTTTCGGCATCGCAGCGCAAGCAGCGCGCCGCCTGGCGCCGGGCCATGCCGGGGTCGAAGGCGGTCTCGCATTCCGCGTCAATCCGCGCTGCCGCCCCTGGTTCGGCGGGCGTCTGTGTTTCCCGGGGCAGGGTTTCCCAGGCAGGCTCCTGGGCAAGGGGCACCTGACGCGAGCGATAGACAGGGCGGTATACCGCAGGGTCCTGCACCCTTTCGAGAAAGGCACGGATGGCATATGCGGCCTTATGGCCTTGGTGCATGGCCTGGACAATTGCCGAAGGGCCATAAGTGCAATCCCCAGCTGCAAACACCATTGGATCGGCCGTGCGCCCCAATGGTTCAACGGTTGGCACCCGACCCTGAACCAGCAAGCCACGGTCCGCCAGTTCGGCATTGTCGGCCTCCAAGCCGATCGCCAAAAAGAGATGGGCCGCCGGTTGGGTATGGGTGTCGGTGCTGAACGTAGGGCTGAAACGGCCATCGGCGTCGAAGACCGAAGTGCAGCGCTGAAACACTACCCCTGCCACGGCGCCGTTTTCCATCAACACCTCACCGGGTCCCCATCCGTTGTGAATGTTCACCCCTTCGGCCTCGGCCAGGGCGATCTCATGAGCCCAGGCAGGCATTTGCGCCCTCGATTCCAGGCAATAGAGGTCCACCTGCTCACTGCCATGGCGCAGCGCGGCACGGGCCATATCCATGGCCACATTCCCGCCACCCACCACCACTGTGGGACCTGCCAGAGGAAGCGTTTCACCTCTGCTGATGCGTTCCAACCATTGAACGCCGTGGACACCTTCAAGATCGGGTGAGAGACCGGCCACCGTCAATGTTCGCTCTTTGCACAACCCGATTGCCAACAGCACCGCGGCGTGTTTTGCTTTGAGGGCCTCCAGGTCGACATGATCGCCCAGGCCGGTGTTAAGGTGTACCGTTATTCCGGGGCAGTGATCCAATATCCGCTGGATGTCCTGTTGAATCAAGGCTGCAGGCAGACGAAAACGGGGAATAGCGTTCATCATGCCCCCCAGACGGTCGCTTTGCTCATAGACGTTCACCGCGTAGCCGGCCTCGGCCAGATCCTGGGCGGCGGTGAGTCCGGCGGGTCCTGACCCCACGACGGCAATGGTTTCCGGGCGCGTGACGCCCACCGGCGGCAAATGGTAATTGCTGCCCAACCGGTCCATCACAAACCGCTTGAGCTGTCGGATGGTCACAGCACCATCGCTCTCACCACGTTTGCAACCCGCCTCGCAGGGCGCAGGGCAAACCCGGCCACAAATGGTGCTGAAGGGGTTGGTGGCGGTTATGGTCTCCACCGCCGCTTCCAGTTGGCCGTTCCAGATCAGGGCAGCATAGTTGGGAATGTCGGTGCCCACCGGACAGGCCGCCTGGCATGGCGGCAGGTCCGCAGTGGCGTTGCCGTTAACAGGCGCTGCAATTACGGTTGTCATGGTATCCCTGGATGCGTCGTTCATCGCGCGGCTCCTTTTCAATTCCGTAGGTCACGGGCGGCAGAGGGTTCATAGGGCAAACGAGTCATGGCCGCCGCTTCGGGTGTCAGGGCCACCAGGTCATCCCGGCAAAGCTGGCGCACATCATCATGTCCCAGCGCAGCACTAATGGCCGCAAGCTGCCAGCGGATCGATTCCAGATAGCGGTGCATGGCCAACGATCGCTGGTCGATGTCGAAACGGGCCACGTGCGCTGCCTTTTGGGTGGCAAGGCCCGCCACACAGTTGCCCACACTGCACTGCATGCAGGCAATGCAGCCGGCGGCAATCAGCATGGCAGTGCCCAGACCCACGGCATGGGCGCCCAAAGCAATGGCCTTGGCGGCATCGACGCCATTCTGGATACCGCCCATCAGAACAATGGGCAGTTGATCCCGGGCATCGATTTCGGCCAAACCTTCCAAAGCCTCCATCAAGGCGGCCAGGGTGGGAATGCCCACATATTCGAGCACCTCGTTGCCGGCAGCGCCGGTACCGCCTTGCATGCCGTCGAGCTCGACAAAATCGAGCCTGTCCTTCAAGGCAATCTTAATGTCGTCCCGGGTGCGACCGGCGCCAAGCTTGAGGCTCACGGGCAGGCGCCAACCTACGGCTTCCCTGAGCTCTTCGATCTTCATGATCAAGTCGTCGCCTCCCAGCACATCGGGATGTCGCGACGGCGAACGCAGGTCCATACCGGCGGGTATGCCGCGCATGGCGGCAATCTCGGCGGTGAGCTTGGAGGCCATCAATTGCCCCCCCAGGCCTGGTTTTGCACCCTGGGAAATATAGAGTTCCAGACCGTCGGCCCGCTTCATGTCGTGAATGTTCCAGCCAAAACGGCCGGAGAGGCACTGGGCGATCAACTGCCGGGCCTCGGCCCGCTCATAGGAGTACATACCGCCCTCGCCGGTGTTCTCTGAAATACCCGAGAGCCGCGACGCGATTCCCAGGGCGCGTTTCATGTGGGGACTCAAGGCGCCATAGCTCATGGGTGCGATCATCACCGGCATACTCAAATCCAGAGCCCGGCCGCCATGCTTGCCGCCGATGAAGGTACGCAGGTTGACCCTGGCCAGGGCGCCTGGATCAAGGCCTGCCCCCGTGAGGTCTTTTCTGAATGCCAGGTCGCTCAGATGGGGCACCGGCCGCGCGGCACCGTACCCGCGGATGCGGTAACGACCGATATGGGCCTTGACACGAATATCCTCGACAACCTTGGCGTTCCAGTAATCGACGCGGCTGCCGGTGAATTGCGTGTGGGGCAGGCTGCGCATCCGCGGCTCGGGGGTAGCAAAGGTGAGCTGTTTGCCTGCGCAGACGATCTTTTGAAAGGTACCCGTGAAGGTGAGGCCATAGCGATCCAGAAAGGCCTTTATCGATTCCAGGTCTTCGGCTGTTGGTGCTACCTGGAGGGCGTCGTTGCCCAGGGAGTTCACCTGACCGCCTACGAAGATCTCGCCGCCGGCCATATCCTCGCCCACCTTCTCACCGGAGTCGCCCAGGATGATCATGCGGCCGCCGTACATCATATAGCCGGCCATAAAACTGGAGTTTCCCACGCAGCAAAGCGTGCCCTTTTTCATCACCTGCCCGGCCCGTGACCCCATATTGCCTTTAATAACGATCTCGCCGCCACGCAGGGCCTCGCCGGCAATGGCGCCGGCATTGCCGCCCACCACGATATTGCCGGCCAGCATGTTGTCTCCCACCCCCCAACTGACGTTATTCTCCACCTCGATGCAGGGACCGTCGCTGAGCCCGCCGCAGAAGTATCCGGCCGACCCCTTGATATGAACCTGAATGGGGTTGGTCAGGCCAACGCACAGGTAGTGTTTGGCGTCGGGGTTGATGATTTGCACATCCTGGTGAGCGGCCCCATATCCTCTGATCACCTCGTTGGCAGTGCGGATGGGCATGTTTGACAAATCGATGGTTTCCATAAATTAATGCCTTTCACTTGTTTAAGCAAAAACACTTTCCCGACGCCACAACCCGTAGGTCAGTGGCGCTGGTTCACTGGTAGCCAATGCCCGGCCCGGAAAGAGCCGATTGAGCCCCACCTCTTCGGAGGAAATGGCGATCAGATCTTCATTTTCATACTTGACCATCGGCTTGGCCGCCAGTTTATCTTTGGCGTAACCGATGGCATCACGGGTGGCGACCAGATACGAATAGGTGCCGTCCAGATCCTCCAGGGAAGCCCGCAGGGCTGCCTCCAGATCAGCGCCGCGGCTCATCTGGTAAGCCAAGTAGACGGCGATCAGTTCGGTGTCGTTTTCAGTCTGGAACACCATACCGCGCCGCTCCAAACGCCGGCGCATGATCCAGTAGTTGGTCAGTTGACCGTTATGCACCGTGGCCACATCGGAAAAACCGCACGCCCAGAAAGGGTGCGCCGTGTCCGGATGCACCCCCGATTCGGTGGCCAGCCTTATATGGGCAATCCCGTGACCGCCGTCGAAGGCATCGATGGCATAGCGCGGGGACAGCTCGAACGGCTGGCCCACATCCTTGAGTATATCCAAACTGGCACCGATGGATACCAGCCGCACCTGACGCTCGATGGCATGGGTGAGGGCCAGCACATCGCCATTGAAGCGCACTCGGGCGCCATAGGTGCATCCCAGTACTTCGCCCGCCAGAAGGGTGACGTCCTGGTCGGCCAGGGCGGCGTGGATCTTCTCGATATCCCCCTGCCCACTGCCGTTGGCGCCGATGAAAAAGCGCATGCGTAGTTGGCCTTCCAACGCAGGATGGTACAGCGCCCAGCCGGTGGAGTCAGGCCCCCTGTGCAAGGTGGCGTCCAGTATTTCTGTCAACGCAGCACCGGTGGTCATGGAAAAACTCGCTGGTCGTCCTTTTTTAAACAGTAAACCTGCAATGGCACACATATTCGTATCCTCCAGTGGTTGGCCTGCGCTCCCAAAGGGCCCGCTGCCTAAGGCAACGGGCACGGCAGCGGCAAGGCTTGGATGCTCTCATTCACGACCGTGGAAAAGGGGTTGTCCGGCTGTATGCGGCGCCGACCCGCCGGCCGCCATGGGATCAGTGACCGGCGCTACTCGGTAAAACGGGGTGAGACGATGATGGACAGGAATCGGATGGGAAGATCGTAGAGCTCTTCCGGTCCGTGGGTGGTATCGGCATCGAAGAAAAGCGAGTCCCCTGGCTTCAGCCGGTAGGACTGGCCCCCATGCATGTAAAGCATTTGTCCCTCCAGCATGTGGATGAACTCCATTCCCGGATGCTGGAAGAGGGGGAAGATCTCCGATTCTTCGGTGAGCGTGATCAAATAAGGCTCCACCGAAATACTTTTACCAACAGTATGCCCCAGCAATTGATACTGGTGCCCTGCCCGGGTGCCTCGACGTTCGATGGTCAGGCCTTCGCCGGCGGGAACAAAACTGGCATCGCGCTTTTCTTCGTATTTACGGAAAAACGCCGTGACCGGAATGTTCAACGCCCTGGAAAGGGACTGCAGCGTCGCCAGGGAGGGGGAGGTGTTGCCGTTTTCTATTTTGGACAACATTCCCGGGGAAAGGCCGGCCAGTTTCGCCAGCTCGGCGAGGGTCAGATCCATCCGCGTGCGAAAATTGCGAATTTCGCGTCCGATGGCACGCTCGAGCTTGTTGTCCGCCGCAATGCCGTTAGGTATGGATGAATCTCGTTTCATGACCGTTGCCGTTCAAGTGATGCGTCGATGGGTTACTGTTGGTCCAAGTGCCGCCGCCGGTGGGGTTGGGCTGTCCAGCCTTGCGTATCAGAATCCCGTTGCAGCGTCAATGTACCGCCTGTTCCGTCAAGCCGCCTCCTTCTTGTAATCAATAGTATCGATCCAAGCGGTCCATGCAAGTTCGCCGGCAGGGCGCAATCCAAATTCTTTGCCCGCCTCCAGCAATGCATCAACCATGTCTCGGGCATACCCCCTCGCACAGCTGATGATAAGCGCGGACGCCGCTGCTGTTGGTGTGGCGAAGCAGACCACCCGACTCGGCACATGGGCCACCGGCCCTTGGAGTATAAATGGGGCCGCTCGCGCCGGTTTGACGAAATCCAGAGCCGTCAGCTTTTCAAGGGTCGGCAGCAGTTTTGGCCCCACCAACCCAAGTAGCGCCACGGCATCCGTCACATCAGTGACATCGCACGTGTCCGGCGGTGACGGCACGGGACCGGCAATGTGCCAGGCCACTGCCTGGGTTGGATTCAGGCGGCTGCAAAGGATGCCTTGCGCACAGGCGCAGGCCCCGGGCCGCTCCGGCAAAACAACGCCCCGGGGGGCCAGGCGGTCCAGGGCAGCGGATTGAAAATCCCATTTGCCGCCGTGGCTCAAATCCACCAGCCAGGGACCGGCCCCCTCATGGGGATAGCGCAGGACCACCGGCCAATCGCCACGCAAGACCAACTGTTCCGGGGCCATAGCAAACGATACGGGTGAACTACGTTCAATGGGTGCAGTTTCCATTTGCGTTTCCTTTATTCTGATAAAATGTGATTCAAAGGCTTCCACACCAACTTCTACATCCGCATGCGCAGTCCTTTGGGATCGTAAAAGGGCATGGGTACGACCATGGCATGGCGCAGCGTGCCGTTGCATCCGTCTTCGTATATGCCTAACCGGGTATTGGGACGCACCAGATCGTCATCCACCAAAGCCATGCCCACCGGCTCTTGGAGGGCATGGCTGAAACGCGCGGTGCAAACGTAGCCGCGAATACGCGCATCGACGATGGGCGAACCGTCCCGGGGCGCGCGCGACCGGGGGTCCTCCATTTTGAAGCCCACCAACTTGAGGCGTCCCGGCTGGTCGGCGGTGTGCCGCAGGGCCGCGCCGCCCACGGTCTTTGCCTCCGGTTTGGTGCGGCACCACAAAAAACCCAGACCGATATCATGCAATGTCGTCCGTTGCTCCGACTCCGAGCCAAGAATCACATGGCCTTTTTCCATTCGCAGCGTGCTCTGGGCCTCCAGACCGAAATGCACGATCCCCAGGGATTGGCCTGCCGTTTCAACCATCTGCCACACCGCCGCCATATAAGAGGCCGGCACATGCAGCTCGTAAGAGAGCTCGCCAACGAACCCCAGGCGCATGGCGCGGACCGGAACGTCTCCTCGCAGCAGCAGGTCACGGCAGGTGGAGAACGCAAACGCCTCGTTGGAGATGTCGGCATCGGTCACCGCGGCCAGCACCTGACGAGCATTGGGGCCAGCGATATTGATCACCCCAAAAGCGTCGGTGAGGTTGACCATGTGATAATCCCAACTGTCGTATCGGGTGTGGTAGCGGAACCATTCGACGGTCTGTCCGGCCCGACCGGTGGAGGTGGTGATATAGTAATCGTTCTCCCCAGTCTGGATCACCACGCCATCGTCGATCACGCATCCGTCTTCGTTGCACATGGCCGCATACTTGGTCCTGAAAGGCACCGTGCGGGTCATGTCTCCCACATAAACCCGCTGCAGTGCCTTGACCGCGTCCGGCCCAAAAATGCGGAACTTGCCCAGAGTGGAAGCATCCAGCAAACCCACATTGGTGCGTACCCCGATGATTTCATCCTGCGCACCCGGATCGGCGCCAAAACGCCGGGCCCGATACCACTCCCCGACCCGCTCCATGCGCCCCCCAGCGGTTAACTGTTCCGCATGCATGGGGGTCCGCTTGGCCATGTCGTGTTTGCCCCCGGCATAGGCGGCAATGGGCGTGGCCACCAAAGGCGGGCGAATGGTGGTGGGTTGCGGGTCGCTGTCCGGCGATGCCTGGCTGTGCGCCACAACGAGCGGCAGATTGTGACCGGGCATGCCACCTTGTCCCGGTCCGGTACCGATGGAGGTGAAGCGCTTGATCAGTTCCGGAACGTCGAACCCCTGGGCCATGGCTTGTTGGACATGTTTAACGGTGCCGTCCTCGTCAAAGCAGAGAAAGGCTTTGCCGCCCTTGCCGGGTGCCATTGCCAGCTTGCTGCCCCGGACCGCTCCCGGAGCAGCCGCGCCTGCTGCTTCAGCCCGGGCAATCTCCCGGTTCAGGTTGAGACCGCAATCGGCGGCTGCCCGCAAACCGGCCAGGGTACCATCCGCCGACAGGCTGGACGGATCGTGCAACCCCCGGATACGCCCGCACACCTGTACGGCAGGCGGCAACCGCTGGGGCAAAAAAAATCCGGTGTGGTGATCGAACGCCAGCGCCCCCCCGGCCAGGGTGACCAGCCCAGTCAATGGCGTCAGTCCGGCGGAAGCCACCAACAGTTCACAACCGATCCGCTTTTTGAACGTGCCCGTAAGGTTGGAAAGGGTGACGCCTCGCAACTGCCGGCGGCCATGGGCGACTTGAGCCACCCAGCCGCGCCAATGGGGGATCCCGCGTTGGGCCAGAGCGGAGAGCATTTGGGGGTCCTGGCCGTCCTCCCGGGCATCGGCGACGCAGTGCACGGTCACGCCTTGATCATGCATGTCGATGGCCGCTTCGAGCCCCAGGTCGTGGGCCACGCTGAACACTGCATTGGCCGCCGGCCGGATGCCGTAGGTGTGCAACAACCGGTGGGCGCAGCCGATCTGCATGATCCCCGGCCGGTCATTGGATGCGAACAGCAGCGGCCGTTCGATGCAACCGGTGGCCACCACTACGCTGGTAGCGGCGATTTCGATGTAGCGCAAATCAAAGACGTCCGCAGCCGATCCGCGTTGAAAAGCCGTAATCCGCTGGTCTGGGTACACCCCCACAACCGGGGCATGGGTTAAAACCCGGATATTCTCCGTTGCCCGCACCTCGTCAGCCAGGGCGCCCACCCACTGGTACAGGGGCATACCCCCTTTTTCGGCCCGCACCCTGTAATCACAAAACCCACCCAGATGAGGCCGGGCTTCCAACAGGACAACCCGCAACCCGTTTTCAGCCGCCGCCAAAGCGGCACTCATGCCGGCGGGACCGCCCCCCACCACGCAAACATCGGTATTGGGGTAGATGGCATCACAGCGACAGTCGAAGGTTGCCTCCGGCTGGAGTTTGCCCAAACCGGCCGCCTGACGGATGCCCTTGATTGCCAGCGGCCAGAGCCGTGCCGGTTTGTGGAACAGCTTATAGTAAAAGCCAGCCGGCATGACGAAGGCCAAATGATCCATCCATCCCATTGGATCCCACTCGAGGGACCCGACAACATTTTGGGGCGTTACCACCATTCCGTGGCGCGCCGGGGTGGTTTCGGCATTGGTGTTGGGCCAGCCGTCCACGCTCATCATGGCATTGCTGCACTCGCCATCCAGACTGTAGAGACCGCGGGGCCGGCGATATTTCAAGCTGCGGCTGAATATACGCTCACCGCAGCCATACAGTAGGGAGGCGACCGTATCGCCCGCGTATCCCCTCAGGTTCTTTCCGTTGTACCGGATGGTGAGGGTTTGCCGCGGCTGGATGCGTAACGTCGGTAAATGTTCCAGGCGATTCATTAACAGGTTCCTTTTCATTGGACGTCTTCCTTCGGCACTTCACGATTGCTGCGGGTATCTCGACGCGCTACAAACCAGGTGCCGCAGCCGTCTTTGTGATTCCACCACTCCAGTTGAACGCCGGCCACACACGTGTTGAGGTGGGCATAGGCGCACCATTGCGCCGGTGTGAGTCCCTCCTCCAAAGGACGGGGGCCTTTGTCCGCGCCGCCAAAACGAAATTCATACCCATTGCGCAGACCGCAGATGGGACATGTCAAGCTTAATGCCATTGCACTCTCCTTTTTTGGGTCCTGACCCCAGTGCCCGCCTCAGTTGTCGGCGCTGTAACTGACAAGGGCGGCGGTTTCACCCATCAACCGGTGCGCTTCGAAACGCTTTTGGTCAAATGGCAGCAAGATGTCCGGACAGCTCCCCGTGGCCATATATTGGGCCATGTATTTGCCGGCCACCGTGCACGATTTGAATCCGAAGTATCCCCAGCCGCAATCCTGGTAGTACCCTTCCACAGGATCATTGCCGGTCATGATGGGCGCCATGTCCGGCGTCATATCGGCCAGACCCGCCCAGGTCCGCATGAATTTGACCCCCCGCATACAGGGCAGCAGGTCCGTCAGCGCTTCGGCCTGGTGCTTGATATAGTGGGCCGAAGTCTGGGTGGTGTAATTCGGCCAACGATCCATATGGGCACCGGTGGCGATCTCTCCCTTGAGCGTCTGGTTGGCATAGATGTGGTAGCCCCCCGAGGAGATGACATGGTCAAGCAACGGTTTAAGCGGTTGGGTGACCATGGCTTGGATGGTCAGCACACTGATGGGCAGACAGATACCCATCAACCGGTTCGCCAGAGCCGCAGAATAAGCCCCGGCGGCATTCAGAACGCGCGGGGTGGAGATACGCCCCAGCGTTGTCTCTACGGAATCAACTTTACCCTTTTGCACCCCGATCCCGGTCACCTCAACCCCCTGGTGGATGCGCACGCCCTTGCGCGAAGCGCCTTTGGCCAAACCCCACACCACCGCATCATGACGGACGATCCCCCCGGGAGGATGGAACATGCCGCCCAGAATGGGATAACTGGGACGATCTGAAATATCCAGAGCCGGAATCAATGCCTTACACTCGGCCGGGGTGACCAGTTGGCTATCGACGCCGTGGAACTGGGCCGTGGCCGTTTGAAGACGCATGGCTTTCAATGCGGCCTCGCTGTGGGCCAGATTGAGGTTACCGCAGTTGTAAAACATCAGATTGAAATCCAGTTCACGGGTCAACACCGGCCACAAATCGAGCGCCTCTTTGTATAACGGCACATTCTCCTGGGTGCGCTGGTTCGCCCTCACGATGGCGGTATTTCGACCAGCGCCGCCGTAACCGATGTAGCGCTTTTCGATCACCGCAATATCCCGGATGTCGTGCCGGGTCGCCAGAAAGTAGGCCGTGGCCAGGCCGTGCAGGCCGCCGCCGATAATCACGGCGTCATAGTGGGATTTCAAGGGTGGTGCGTCCCACAAGCGCTTACGCTGATTCAACATGGAGGTCCCCTTCAAACGATGGCGAGTCAATGGTTTTATCCCTAAAAGCTAAAAGAAGATCTATGCATGCGGATCGATCTGAAACCCCGCGTAGGCCTCGTTGCCATGCTCCAGCCGATCCAGGCCGGCGACCTCCTCCTCCTCGGAAACGCGCAAACCGACGGTGTATTTGATGCCCAGGAACAGCACCATTCCTGTACCGAAGGCCCAGGCAAAACCCGCCCCCACACCTATGGCCTGCGCAGCCAGCACTTTGAAGCTGAAGGTCTCCACACCAAAGAAGGCGTACGCCATGGTGCCCCAAGCCCCACACACACCATGCACGCTGATGGCGCCGACGGGGTCGTCGATCTTGAACATCCTTTCCAGAAAAATAACGCTAAAGACTACCAGCACACCGGCTGCCAGCCCAATGATGAAGGCGCTGGTGGGAGTGACCACATCCACGGCAGTACAAATGGCCACCATCCCAGCCAAAAACCCATTGATCGTCATGCCCACATCCGGTTTACGGGCATAGATCCAAATGGCGGTGACTGCGCCCAAAGCACCGGCGGCGGCGGCAATGTTGGTCATCACGGCAATTCGTGCCAGCGCACCGTCAAAGGTCGTAGTGCTCCCCGGGTTGAAACCGAACCAGCCCAACCAGAGGATAAATCCGCCAATGACGGCAAAGGGCAGACTGTGACCGGGAATGGCACGAGGCCTGCCTTTGGCGTCGAACTTGCCGATGCGCGGACCGAGCACCAGTGTGCCGGCCAGGGCCAACCATCCACCAATGGAGTGCACCACGGTGGAACCGGCGAAGTCGTAAAAGCCAACGCCCAGCACCCCTTCCAGCCATCCCCCGCCATCGAGCAGGCTGCCCCAGGCCCATCCGCCAAAAGTGGGGTAGATGAAAGCACAAATGACAATACTGTAAATGATATAACTCGGAAATTTGGTCCGCTCGGCCATACCCCCGGACACTATGGTGGCGGTGGTTGCGGCAAACACGCATTGGAACAGCCAGAACGGAAAGCCCCACTGGGTGGCCGTGGTCTCCCCCAACCAGAACAGGTTCACATCTGGACCGGCGAACATCAGATGGAAACCCACCGCCAGAAAAGCCATGGTACCGATGGAAAAATCCATGATGTTTTTCATACAGATGTTCACCGCATTTTTGGCCCGTGTAAAACCGGCCTCAAGCATGGCGAATCCGGCCTGCATGAAAAAGACCAGGAAGGCTGCGATGCAGGTCCAGAGCACATCGCCACGGTACTGCAATATTTCAATGTCGGTCAGGTAACGAACGATGGTAACCGTACGCTGCTGGCCGCCCACTTCCACCGTCACCTCTTCTTCCACCGGCGAAGTTTCGTCACGGTAGGCGGCCGAAGCGGGCAACTCCCGGCGAATCGCCTCCTGGGTCTTGCCCTGAAAGAGACCCGCGTCGTGGGCCTGAAGCGCTTCTTCAACGGCCGGATCCGCAGCCAGGGCGATGCCCTGGGCACCAAGCATTGCGGCCGACATCATCAGAAGGGTTAAAAATAACCAGCGCAACGGGATTTGGAAAACAGGTAAACAGGTCATCACAACATTCCTCCCCTATCGATGAGATTGATACAGTGTGGGATCTCCACCGATACTGAACCCCACCACCATGAAACTTTGTTTCCTGAAAAGAAAGCAAGGCCTGTACCACTCTTGGAGGAGGTTGTTGAGTTTTGTATAACGAACTATATTTACTATATTATTTAATTTTACGGGCACTTCTTGAATGGATGGCGAAATACAACTTAGACATCATAGACTTACAATTTTGTCTATTCACAGTATTTATAGTTCAATCTTGTAACATCAGGGAGTGGAATCATCACCAGACAGGAAGGATTGCCGGATAGCGACGAGGGAGGGTAAAAAGGTTGGCGTGCTCAAAAAGCGGATGACACCTTGCCAGCAATGCTGCGATAAGCTGCGATATCGACTCTTTCCTCAATACCCACCGTATTGTTTAGCAAACTCTCGGTATCCATTTGCATACACAGGGAACACAAACAGACCTGAACCGTGAGTTCGCCGACGATTAAACGACGGACATGGTTGGCGATACGCTGTTCACAGGCGTAGCAAGGAATCGTCAAAGATTCGGGCAATGGCTTGGTCTCTTCGGTGATCATCTTTTGTATCCTTCGGGGTCATGCCATCGAAGCCGATCCATCGGAAAAGCTCGGCACAGACGGCTTTTGCCTAAAGATAAAGCAACTTACATGCCACCCAACCATCATCCGAAACAACAGTTTGGTATTATTGCCTTTAGCGTGCAACCCGACACGACTTCCCGGTTGCACCGCAACTGTTTATGATAGGAATGAATCCGCAAACCCGATCATTTTGATCGATGCCTGGAGGAGATCACAGCTGCCAGTAGGTGATATCGTGAACAGCGGCCTCTTGCGCGCTGTAAACGCTTTTGACATCCACAACAATGGGGTGACCGTTGGTGCACAGGCCAGCCAGTTGGGGTAACCCCATTTCCCGATAGAGCCGATGCATCACGGCCAACACGACCGCATCAGCACCCCGGAGCGCTTCCAGCGTCACCAGATCCAGGCCGTAGTGCTCACGCGCCTCTGCGGGGTCAGCCATGGGATCGTGCACCAGTACTTGCACCCCGTAATCCTGCAGTTCGTGCACGATATCCACCACACGGGTATTGCGCAGGTCGGGCACATCCTCCTTGAAGGTGATGCCCATCACCGCCACCTTGGCCCCTTTGACCGGCTTGCCGCTGTGAATCAGCAGCTTGACGGTACGCTCGGCAATGTATTTGCCCATGCCGTCGTTAATGCGACGTCCAGCCAGGATCATTTCCGGATGGTAACCCAAGGACTCGGCTTTGAAGGTCAAATAGTAGGGATCGACGCCGATGCAATGGCCGCCCACCAGCCCGGGCCGGAACGGCAGGAAGTTCCATTTGGAGCCGGCCGCCGCCAGCACCTCCAGAGTGTTGATGCGCATGGTGTCGAAAATCATTGCCAACTCGTTCATCAGGGCGATGTTCAGGTCGCGCTGGGTATTTTCGATTACCTTGGCGGCCTCGGCCACTTTGATGGTGGCGGCGCGGTGGATACCGGCGGTGACCACCGCGCCGTAGACCTTCACCAGCATGTCGGCCGTGGCATCATCGGAGCCCGAAACCACCTTGACGATTTTATCCAGGGTATGGACTTTATCCCCCGGATTAATCCGTTCAGGGGAGTAGCCCACGGTGAAATCGCGGCCCAGTTGCAGCCCCGACTCTTTTTCCATGATGGGCACGCACACCTCTTCCGTGGCACCGGGATAGACCGTGGATTCGAACACCACGCAGGATCCTTTCTGCAAATGACGCCCGGCGGCCGTGGAAGCGCCGCGCAGAGGGCTCAAATCGGGGATGTTATAGGCGTCAATGGGGGTCGGTACGGCCACGATGATCAACCGGCAACGGGCCAGGTCGGCCGCATCACTGGTGAATTCCACCCGACTGCCGGCCAGCTGGGTCTTTTCCACTTCCAGTGTGCGATCATGGCCGGCTCGCAGTTCGTCAATGCGCGCCGCCTTCATATCGTAACCGATCACATCGAAGTGTGCCGCCAGGTGAACGGCCAGGGGCAGGCCCACGTACCCCAGGCCCACAACGGCAATTTTGTCTTGCCGGGCTTTCAAGGTTTCAAAAGTGACCATGGCGTTATCCGTCCTTTATCATCTCAGGGAAATTGGCAGGAAAGTAAATTATGGGGTGTATAGCCTGAAATGGAGTAAAAAAACAAGTCGTCCCGGCGCAAAGTTCAGAATGATTGCATATACTTCAAAGATGACGGCAAGGAACGCATCACATTCAAATTGCAGTTGCCCTGGAGAACTCGAACGTCTCGCTTTTGAAAAGGACGGCATTCGTGCGGAGGATGCGGCCACTGCGGCAAAGCTCGAAGTCTTGATAGAAACCCACTATGTGCGGCTGGGTTATGCACCGGTGTGGGTGCCGGTCATGCCCGTGAACCGGCGGGCCGAATTCATTCTCGCCTGCCTCGGCGAGGCTTGAGGGGTTTGTCCGCCACCCCCGCATGGCGCAGCAACCGCTCCCGCTCGGCGCTGGACAGGAATCGCCAGGCCCCCTCCGGCATGGAGCCCAGATGGATTTGATCGATCCGCACCCGATGCAACCGCTTGACCTTATGCCCCAGTTGGCGCACCATCCGCCGGATTTGCCGGTTGCGCCCCTCTTGCAGAATAATCCGAAAACGCCGGCCGCTGAGTCGGCGCACGCGGGCCGGGCGGGTCTGACTGCCCAGGATGGGCATGCCCTCGGCCAGTTGCACCAACTGCGTATCCTCGATGGGCGCTTGAACGGTCACCTCATACTCTTTTTCATGGTCGAACGAGGGATGGGAGAGCCGGTGGTGCAACCGACCGTCGTTGGTAAGCAGCAGCAGACCGGTGGAATCCATGTCCAGACGGCCGATGGGATAGATGCGCGCAGGCAGATCTACCAGATCCACCACCACTTGTCGGTCACCATGCTGGCAGCTGCTGATGTACCCTTTGGGTTTGTGCAGCGCCACATAAATTTTGTCCGGACTGACCTTCACCGGCCGACCGTCCACTTCCACACGGTCCTGTTGCGGGTCCACCTTGGTGCCCAGGACGGTGACCACCTGCCCGTTGACCCGCACCCGACCGCCAGTGATATAGGCCTCCCCCTGTCGGCGGGAGCACACCCCCGCCTCGGACAGCCACTTTTGCAGACGCATCTGTACCATGGGCTCAGGACCGGTAATCGGCGTTGATCTTGATATAATCGATGGAAAAATCGCAGGTCAGCATGGCGCCCCGGCCGTCGCCCTGGTGCAGGTCGATGGTCACCGTGAATTCCGGTTGCTTCATCACCGCCGTCACCTGATCCTCGATCTCCTGGCCGCACCCCTGGCCGCCTTTCACCATCTGCACCGCGTTGAAAAAGATGTCCACCTGGTGGGGATCGAAGGCGACCCCGGCGCGTCCCGCGGCAGCCACGATACGCCCCCAGTTGGCATCCTCACCGAAAAAGGCGGTCTTGACCAGGGGCGAATGGGCCACCGTGTCGGCAATGCGCAACGCATCGGCATCCGATGGCGCCCCCTGCACCTGGATCTCCACCACCTTGTTGACACCCTCCCCGTCCTTGACCAGGCGCCGGGCGATATCCATCAGGATGTCGTCCAGCACGGCCTGGAAAACCGCCTGCTGGGCGGCGGTGTGCACCTCGGCCCCGGAGACGCCGTTGGCCATGAGCAGTATGGTGTCATTGGTGCTGGTATCCCCATCGATGGTAATACGATTCAGCGAGCGTTCCACGGCCGGAGGCAGCATGGTTTGGAGTCCGCTGGCCGGAATGGCCGCGTCGGTGCACACAAAACAGAGCATGGTGGCCAGATCGGGCCGGATCATACCCGCTCCCTTGGCCACGGCCAGAACGGTGAACGTTTTGCCATCCAGCGTGCCCTGGCGCATGACCAGTTTGGCCACCGTATCGGTGGTCATTATGGCGCGGGCCAGATCGACAAACCCATCGGGCCGCAGCGCCTTCACCAGCTCCGGGATGCCGGCCCGCACCTTGTCGATGGGCAATGGGAGGCCGATCACGCCGGTGGAGGCCACCATCACCTCCTGGTCGTCGATCCTCAGCCCGTCGGCGGCCGCGGCAGCCATGGCCAGCGCATCCGCCTCACCCTGGGCGCCGGTGCAGCAATTGGCATTGCCGGCGTTGACGATGATGGCGCGGCCGGCGCCGCCGGCCGCACGCGCTTTGGTCAAAGTCACCGGTGCGGCGGTCACCCGGTTGCGGGTGAACATACCGGCCACCGTGGCCGGGCCCTCACTGTAAATCAACCCCAGGTCGAGCGCCGTCTTTTTCTTGATTCCGGCACTGATGCCGGCGGCATGAAACCCCGGGCATTGTATATTGGTGCTCATACGCCCCTCCATCGAATTCAGTCGTTCCACAATTCCAGGAGCCCTACATGGTCTAAAAATAGTGAAATGTCAATTTTTCACGTTGAAGGTACGCGGTTCCTTAGCGTGGGGCAGTTGGGTTTTGGGTTGCCAAGAAATGGAATTTCCAATAGATAGGGCGGCAGCTCTATCCGGTATAAAATCATGGGAGTGATTCCGATGCGCGTAGAAGCCCTATCCTTTCAATGTCCCCGGTGCCAAACGGCGCTGACCCTGCACCGCACCTGAAAGCAGGTCCGCTGGCGCTGCAGGGACTGCGGCCATCTGTTTAATCTGGCCGATCTGCTCGACCAACTGGACGAACGCA
>JAGTVD010000043.1 GCA_018224505.1 Desulfatitalea sp.
CCATCTCTTTCGGGTACATGCAATCACCCTCGAGATTTGGTTTTTGACTTTTGCTTATAAAAAATAAATAGTCCACTGCTTGGAATGTCAATGGAGCAGCTGAACAACAATCGAAAAGGACCAAAATGCAACTGCACTTCGAACCCATTCGCCTTGAGCAACAGGCCGCCTATCGGAAGATGCTGGCGCAATGCAGCCAAATCGCTTCGGATTACAGTTTTATCAACTTATGGGGCTGGGGCCCGGAGTATGGACTGCAATGGGCCTGGCAGGACAACCTGGTATGGCTTCGCCAGCGTCATCCCGAACCGGCCCTTTGGGCGCCGGTGGGCGATTGGCACGCCGTCAACTGGCCGGAAGCCATGGCAGCCGCCCGGACGGCCGCCGACCGGATGGTTCGGGCGCCCGAAGCCCTGGTCGAAAGACTCCGAGAGAAAATGGGTGACACGCTGGACTTGGAAGAGACGCCTGATCACTCGGATTATCTTTATCGCGTTGAAGATTTGGTGGAATTGAAGGGCAATCGCTACCACAAGAAGAAAAACCTGGTCAACCAGTTCACCAATACTTACGCCTATCGATATCTCGAACTGGACAGCGCCATGATCGAGCAGGCGATGGGCATGCAAGAGGATTGGTGCACCTGGCGCGATTGCGAGGACAGCGACACCCTGGCGGCCGAAAACAACGCCATCGCCAGAGTGTTGAACGACTGGAAATCGCTGGCAGCCCTGGACGGCGGGGCACTGATCGTGGATGATTTAATTGTGGCCTACACCATCGCCGAAAGGATGCCCGACAATACCCTTTTGATCCATTTCGAAAAAGCGTGCCCGGATTACAAGGGCGGTTACCAAGCCATCAATCAGCAGTTCCTGGTGCATGCCGCCCAAGAGCAAATCCTGGTCAACCGCGAACAGGATCTGGGCGACGAAGGCCTGCGCAAAGCCAAGCGCTCCTACCACCCGATTGATTACGTCCGCAAATACCAGGTGACCTGGCGGTCCTAGCGGCTCGCGGGGATAAACACCGAAAAAACCGTGCCCTTGCCCACCTCGCTCCGGACTTCGATCCGGCCGTTGTGGGCTTCCACAATACTCTTCACGATGGGCAGCCCAAGACCGGTTCCCACGATCAAGCGGGTTTTTTCGTTTTTGACACGGTAAAAGCGCTTAAAAATGTTCGGCAGGTCCTCGGCGGCGATCCCGAACCCCGTATCCGCGACCTGGACGCAAACGTAATCGCCTTCGGTTCGGGCGCTCACCGTCACTTGTCCATTTTCGGGTGTATACTGAATGGCATTGCCGATCAGGTTGGACAAAACCTCTTCCATGTTGATCCGGTTGGCCAATACCGGCGACAGTTCCGGAAGCGGTGTCAGAACCAGCGAAAGTCCTTTGGCCGCGGCCCTTGGCCGGTGAAAAGCGGCCTGATCCTCGACCAGCGGCGCCAACGCCAACTTTTCCTTCTCCATATGGATCAGCCCGGACTCCATTTTTGCCAGATCCAGCAGTTCCGAGGAGAGGGTGACCAGGGCCTTGATCTTTTCGGTTGCGCGCGTCAGAATTTCGTTCTGCTTTTCCGTCACCGCACCCGCCAGGCCATCGAGAATCACTTTGATTTGCATTAAAACAGAGTTGAGCGGTCCCCGGATTTCATGGGAGACCATGGAGACAAAATCGGACTTCATCTGCTCCACCTGCTTGATGGTGGTGATGTCGTGCAGCACGGTGACCGTTCCCAAGGTTCGCTCCAGACGATCGCGGAAGGGCACGCAGCGCACCCCCAGGATACGATCGGTATCATGCTCCTGGGCGGCGGCGAGTTGCACCTCCGCGGATATCTCGACAAACTGATCCGGCGGCATGGCCAGGGCATGGTCGATCATCTCCAGAATCTTTGCGTCTTTGACCATTGCTGCCACAGGCTGGCCGATGGGCGCAGATCCTTTGAACCCTACCATGCTCAGAAACGCATGGTTGGCCAACGCCACCTGCTTGGCGGCATCGGTGGCCATCACACCGCCAGCCAGGTGGTTGATCATCGTGCGCATGCGGGATTTTTCGTTGGCGATATCCTGCAGGGTGCGGGTGTGTTCAATGGCCTTGGTGATCACCAGGCGCAGGTCCTGGGGAGAAAACGGCTTGGACAGGAAATCAAAGGCGCCGTTTTTCATCGCCTCCACAGCATGGTCCAGGGTGGCGTATCCGGTGATCACGATCACCACGGTATCGGGATGCCGGGCCCGTATATGCACCAGCGCCTCGAGCCCGGACATGCCGGGCATGAGCAGATCCAGCAGGATAATGTCGTAGTGGCGCTGGTCGATCTTCTCCAGCCCCACTTCGGCATTCTCCGCCTGGGCCACATCGAATCCTTCCTGCCCCAACATCTGGGTGCAGACCTGCCGGACACGTTTTTCATCGTCCACGATCAACACGCTGGGTTTCCTGAAATCATCCTGGTCGGATGGGCTCTCCGCTATCGGGGTATTGGCTGGTGCCACAGTCACATTCCTTCTTCCGATTCGATGCTCTGGTCCTGAACGGCCTGGTAGAGTTCAAATTCCAATAAAAACGTGGTGCCTTCGGCACTGGTTTGGCTGACCTGAATATTGCCTTTGTTTTCCTTGATCAAGCCATAGGCTGTGCTCAATCCCAACCCGGTGCCTTCTCCGGGTGCTTTGGTGGTGTAGAATGGGTCGAAAATTTTAGTCAGATGCTCCGGCGCGATGCCACACCCCGTATCGACTACCTCCAAATAGGCCTTGCCCTTGGTTTTGTCCCGATGGGTCCGCAGGATCAAGGTCCCGGTGCCATTCATGGCACTGACGGCATTGATCACCAGATTGATGACCACCTGGCTGATCTGATTCTTGTCCACATGCACCAACATCATCTCATCCGAAAACTGCCGTTCCAACCGTACATTGCGGAACATTTTGGGATCCCGCACCAGACTCAAACTCTGATTGACGATGGCGTTGAGTTGGATGATATCCTTCATCGGGCTGGATTGGCGGCTGTAAGCCAACAGGTTCTGCACAATGTCCCGACAGCGCTTCACATCCTCGACCACAGCCTCGACGTCGGGTCGCTCCGCATCATCCGCATCCATCTTTTCCAACTTGAGGTTGGCATAGAACAGAATTCCGGTGAGCGGATTGTTGATCTCGTGAGCCACCCCGGCGGCCAACTGACCCAGTGACGCCATTTTCTCCGATTGGGCCAACTGCGCCTGGGCCTCCTTGAGTTTGCGCTCCACAGCCAGCTTTTCCCGCAAATCGGTGTAGATGCCCACGGTGGCCACCTCTTCATCGTCCTCATAAATAATGGAGGCCGTCAGGTCCACCGGGATCTCCTCGCCCTGGGCATTGACGATGGTGGTGCGTACACTGGGCAGCTTGCCGCGGCTATCCTTCAGCTGCCGCATGATGCTGGTGGCGGTTCCGGCCGGATAGAGCTGGTGGGCCGTCAGATGGCGGATGGCGAAGGTGTTGGTGTACCCGAACAACTCTTCCGCA
>JAGTVD010000044.1 GCA_018224505.1 Desulfatitalea sp.
CCGTCATGCGCCGGATGTCGGCCATGCCCGGAAAGTGGGCCTGGTCCGCAATATCCCGCAGCAACGCAAGGTCAGGGTCGTTCAGGGCGGTTTGCGGGCTCTGGAGGATCAACCCTTCCAGATCCTTGGCGTTGACGCGCACCACCCCCACCATCTCCCGCACCATGCTATCGGTTTCGGCCAATTGGCGGGAGAGCGCCTGTTCGGTCTCGGTCAGGGCCCCGGAGAGTGCGGTCAGATCATCCACGGCAGTGGTCAGCTGCTGGTTGCGCTTTTTAAGGGCCGCAATGGTTTGCGCCAGCGTGTCGCGGTCGCCGACAATTCGGGACCGGCTCGCGGCGGCCTCCTGCTCGGCCGACCGCTTTTCGGCGGCGGCTTTTTCCAGCAGCACCCGGCGGGCCTGCTCGGCCTGCACATGCCGGTCCCGCATATCCTCCGCCGCATCACACACGGGCAGCCCCACGGCGGCGGTTGCCAGAACCATCAACAGCGCCAGCAATGCTTTCGGTTTCATTGGGCCACCATCCTTCCCAGCGGGAGGTTCAGCAATTCCACCGGTTTGCGACGGGAACCGATCTCCACCGCCGCCTGGATGGTCCGGTTGTAGCGGCCGGGCAGCGGCTGCCAGGCCGATGCGGCCACATCGTAAAAGCCGCAGCGCTTGCGATCCAGGGTCTGGTAAAACAGCGCCAGCCGGCCCAATCGAAAAATATCCACCAACACCGCCTGGCTGTCCACGATGATGGTCTGCTGGTACACTTCGATGGTGTCGCCGTACTCGGCCTCCACAAACAGGGCCTCCATGATTTTACGCAGCTTTTCGCTGACTGCCACGTCCGGTTCCCCCATCAGCGCGGTCAACGCCGCCAGCCGCCGTTGCCGCTCGTCGGTCAGAAACGGCAGGTCGGCCGCTATGATCTCGCCGATCCGGACCAGCTGTTCTTCCATAAAGGGTTGGATCCGGGCCGAAAGCTGTTCAATGTCCGCCAGTTCCTGTTCCTTGACGGCGATGCGTGCGCGGGCCGCTTCCGTGGCCTGGCCCAATGCCGCATTTTCTTCAAGCAGTTGCGCCTGCTCCTGTTCCAGGGCGTCCAGCTCGGCGACCAGGGCCTGGCGTTCGTCCCGCCACTGCTCCTCGGCCTGCTGGGTCTGCTGGCGGATGGTCACTGCCTCGGCCACCGGTTTTTCCACCTTATCGCCAACCTGCGCCATCCCCACGGAAACGGGCCGAAACCCGAGGGTGCCCAACAGCACCGCCCCCCATATTATTACGGTCCACCGCTTCAAGAGACCTCCTCTTGTTCCCGCGCCACACCACATGGCGGGGTGATCGCAAAAAAAAAGCCGGGAAGGTCAGCTAACGGGATTCTTCCCGTTCCGACCTTCCCGGCCTTGATGATTATGTCCGCTTTGGTGTGGTCCGCACCCGGTGGGGATGCCGACGGCCAAAGGCATTGGATTCTGATCGCTACCGATCTAACAGGCCGGCCGACTTTTCACACGAACGTGTTCAATCCTGGCCGTCCCGTTGCAGCACCTTCATGGCGCCATTTCGTGAGCGAAGGACCTGTTAGCATAGGCAAACTATTGGGTCAAGAGGGTTTTACCGGCACGCCATCAGCCATCCAACAGTGCCCGCTGAATCCATGCCAAGCCCCAATTAAGCCATGCCGGGTCATCCCGATGATCCGGCGGCGGGCCAAGGTCGGAGCCGCCCATGGCCGGCAGGGTGCCGGCGCTAGTTTTGAGCGTGTCCAGGTCGTAAAGCGCCATCAAGGCCCACTGCCGCTGGCGCGGGGCCAGAGCCCCGGGCCGCCGCTGGTTTTTAAGGACGATCAACTGCATCAGTTCATCATTGGCCGCCAGGCCCGCCGCCAGTTGCTGATCCGCAAGCCACCGGCGGACGGTCTGGCGTTGAGGCTGTTCGAAACCGCGACAATGGGGTTCACGCAACAGCGCATAGTGGACCGTGAGCCGACCGTCCGCCCGGTTGCGTTGCAGGGCCCGCGCCAACGGGTAAAGCCGGCACGAAGTGGGCCGCGCCGCATAAACCCGGCAGCCCCGGGATGTGACAAACGGGCACAGACGCCCGGCCTGGGCATGAAATCGCAGCGATACCACCGGCAGCCCGGTGGACGGCCCCATGTGCACGTCGGCAAAATCACGGACAAAAGAGGCCCAGGAAAGACCCAGGTGGCGTCTCAACTGCAACACATCGTGGGGCGTGAGGGCCTGGTTCAGATCCCGGCAGCAGTGGTTGAAACAGGGCACCCCGGGATGGCAACCGAATTCAAACGGTTCGTCCAGGGCGATAGCGGTCATTTCAGGGCAATCGGGGGGTTGCATAAGCACTCCGCAAGTCATGGTGAACGGTGGCCATACCTTACCGCTGCCGGACAGAGGATGCAATGCGCAAAATCGTCATGGACCCCCTACATGTTGTGACGTCGGTGCAGGCGCGCGCCATATGTTGAAACTGCATCCCGACCGCTTGTTCAAAGGGTGTTTTCCCGAGATGAAGTGCCAAAAATCGTTGACAAGCTCGCGCTGGAATGATATTCATCTAATCTTGTTTGATTTATAACTTCTTGATTTTAAACATAAATTTTTTGCCGCGGAACCAGGGTGCCAACGTTTTAAACACACCAGGCACCTTCGCGGTGTCAATATTCGCTTTATTATCAAACGGTAAAGAAAAACCAACGACAGGACATTAAAATGAAGGGAGGTGTCGGGAAACAGCCGTCTTAGGATTTGCAAGAAGCAGTGTCTATTGGTTCAATTCTAGAACCCAACATTTAGGAGGTATAGTAAATGCCAAGTTTTGTCATTAATGAAAAATGTGACGGGTGCAAGGGCGGCGACAAGACCGCTTGCATGTACATTTGCCCCAACGACCTGATGGTCCTCGATCCCAATGCCATGAAGGCTTACAATCAAGAGCCGGATCAGTGCTGGGAATGCTTTTCCTGCGTAAAAATCTGCCCCACCCAGGCCATCGAAGTGCGCGGCTATGCCGATTTCGTGCCCCTTGGAAGCTCGATCATGCCCATGATGGGTACCGAGGATGTGATGTGGACCTGCAAGTTCCGCAACGGCCTCATCAAACGCTTCAAGTTCCCCATCCGGACCACCCCCGAAGGCGCCGCTAACTCCTATGACGACCTGAAAGGCAAGGACCTGGAAAGCGAACTGCTTTCCACCGAAGAGACAGACGGCCGCACCTTGCCGAAACCCCAGGCGACCGTGTAACGGAAAAGCTTGTCACTCATTGAACAAACGATACTTTTCGAACTCATTATTTAGGAGGATATATTATGGCAATTCCGAATAAACCCAAGGGTGAACTCAAGGCCGTACGGGACCCAGCGGTGGAAGAGCGCGAAGTGGATATTCTGATCGTGGGCGGTGGCATGGCTGCCTGTGGAACCGCTTTTGAGATCAAAAAATGGCTGCAGCCCGGCCAGACCGTGCTGCTGTGCGACAAGGCCGCCATGGAGCGTTCCGGCGCCGTGGCCCAGGGCCTGTCCGCCATCAACACCTACGTCGGCGACAATTCGCCCGACGACTATGTCCGCATGGTGCGCAACGACCTGATGGGCCTGGTACGCGAAGACCTGATCTTCGACCTGGGTTGCCACGTGGATGATTCGGTTCACCTGTTCGAAGAGTGGGGCCTGCCGGTCTGGAAAAGATCCGAAGAGGGCAAAAACCTCGACGGCAAAAAAGGCCAGAAGATGGGTACCCTGAAAAGTGGCGCCAAACCGGTCCGCACCGGCAAGTGGCAGATCATGATCAACGGTGAATCCTACAAGCGCATTGTGGCCGAGGCCGCCAAGAAAGCCTTGGGCGACGACAACATCATCGAGCGCTGCTTCATCGTCGAACTGCTGTTGGATGCCAACAAGCCCAACACCATTGCCGGCGCCGTCGGTTTCTCGGTCCGCGAAAACAAAGTCTACATCATTAAATGCAAAACCATGATGGTCGCCTGCGGCGGCGCGGTGAACATTTACCAGCCGCGTTCGGTGGGCGAGGGCAAAGGCCGTGCCTGGTACCCGGTCTGGAACGCCGGTTCCACCTATACCATGTGCATGAAGGTCGGCGCCGAGCTGAGCATGATGGAAAACCGTTTCACGCC
>JAGTVD010000045.1 GCA_018224505.1 Desulfatitalea sp.
CCTGGATGTCGAAGCACCAGCAGGTGGGGCAGGTGAAGGTGCAGGTGCCGCAGTTGATGCAGGAAAAGGAGACGTCTTCCCAGAAGTCGGCGTTGTACAGGGCCATGGTGTCGGCGTCGCGCAGGTTCTCGGTCTCGATTGTGGAGACGATGCGCCCTTCGGCTGCCTTGCGGGCCGAGTCGATGGCGGCGGCGTCGGTTTCGGCGTTCCAGCCGGCGGCGGCCAGCCACTGGCGGCCCTTGTCGGTCAGCGCCTGGGCCAGGTAGTGGTCCGGCTGGTCCACCAGCAGCACGTCCAGGCCCTCTTCGTGGAAGGGGCCGCACCCGGCCGTGGTGCAGAAGCAGGTGCTGCACGGCGTGTCGCAGGCCAGGCCCACAAAGGTGGTGGCGTTGTACAGGTTGAGCCAGTAGGGGTCCTTGTATTCGTCGGTGTCGAAATTCATCTTCACCATCGCCAGGGCCTTGGCGTCGCACGGGCGGATGCCGATCACGGCCCGGGGGCCGTAGTCCTTGTCCGCTTCTTTCATGATGCCGCACTCCGGGTCGTTTTTGTCCAGGGTGTAGGTCAGCATCTCTTCGGATTGGGGAAAGGCCAGGCTCTTGGGGGAGAGCCGGCTGTTCTGAAAATCGAGCTCCGGCGCCTGGCCGGCGGCCAGCTCCTGGAAGCTGTGGTAACCCTTTTCCTGCACAGGTCCGATCAGCCGCATGGCCTGGCGCACTTTTTCGAGACCTTCAGCCCACTGGCTTTTCTCTATTTTAATGACCTTCATAGTATGCCTTCTGTGGTTTATTTGATGAAGTTTTCAGGGTCGTTGGCCTGGTAGCTGTCCAGCGCGGGCCGTTTGTCCGGCGACAGTCCGGCTTCCCAGTCATACAGCTCCTTGCAGTCCTTGTTGAGCTTCTTGGTCAGCAAACGCATGTTGATGCCCACCGGGCAGGCCCGTTCGCAGGCGCCGCAGTCGGTGCAGCGGCCGGCGCAGTGGTAGGCCCGCAGAAAGTGGAAGGTGCGGATGTCCATGGCGTCCTGACTCTTGCCCACCCACTGGGGCTTGGATTCGTCCACGAAGCAGGTGGGGCAGTAGCACAGGGGGCAGGCGTTGCGGCAGGCGTAGCACCGGATGCAGGGCGACAGCAGGTCGTCGAAAAACGCCCAGCGCTCTTCCAGCGGCATGGCTTCGATGGCGGCCACGTCGGCATAGGGGTCCACGTCGGTCTGCTCGGCCACCGGCTCGGCGATCATTTCGTCGTGGATGACCGGGTTGCGGTGGGTGCAGACACTGCAGTTCTGCTGCAGCACATCGGCCTTGGCAAAGCTCTGGGTGCCGGCGGCGGTTTTAACATTGATCTGGTCGCCGTCCTCGGTGACCGCCAGGATCTCGCCCTGGGCCTCGGCGGTGATTTTGCGTTTGTCGATCATGCCCAGGCAGGGCACGCCGACAATCACCAGTTGTTCGCGCTGAACCTTGTTCTCAATGATATGGGTCACAATGTTGCGCGAGTCGCAGCCTTTGGCGAAGATGCCGATCTTTTCCTTGCGGTTGGTCAGATAGTTGGCCAGGTTGATGCCGCAGTTGCTGTCCCAAACCAGTTGATCCACATCCTCGGGTTTGCGCACCAGACACGGCTCGTTCATCATGGGTTGGCTGCCCTGGCGGAATCCGATGACCAGGTCCACACGGCACTCCTTGAGCAGGCGGCGGGCCGTTTCCCTCATTGTATCAGTGTATGTTGACATCTCAGGCTACCTTGGCCGCTTGTTTGACGAAGCGTTGGTTGGGGCCTATGGCTTTGACCTTGGCCGTGATTTTGTTGACTACCTCGACGAACTTGGTGGACTCGGCCGAACTGATCCAGGAAAAATGGATGCGGTCGGGCTCGACGCCCATGCATTCGAGCAGGTTTTTCATCAGGACGAACTTGCGACGTGCGTAGTAATTACCTTCCAGGTAATGGCATTCGCCGGGATGTCACCCCGATACCCAGACCGCGTCGGCGCCTTCGCGCAAGGCGGCCAGGGCGAACTTGGGGCTCATGCGCCCGGTGCAGGGGATGCGCACGACCCGGATGTTGGGGGCGTACTGCATGCGGCTGACACCCGCCAGGTCGGCGGCGCCGTAGCTGCACCAGTTGCACAGAAAGCTGACGATTTTAGGTTCCCATTCGCTCATATCTGCTACTCCGTTGATGTGGTAGGTGAATTATCGTGTGCACCGGCGCGGGCGCCGATGGCTATTCCCAATTGGCTGCCGATATCTGGGCGAAAATCTGGTTGTTGTCAAACCCTTTCAGGTGGATGGCCCCCGAGCGGCACGAGGCCACGCACAGGCCGCAGCCTTTGCACAGCACCGGGTTGACCTGGGCCTTGCCGGCGTGCATGCGCGCGTCGGCGGCGATGAACGAGGGCGCCGAGTAGGGGCAGATGGAGATGCACACCCCGCAGCTGCTGCACATCAACTGATCGATCTGGGCTATCTGGCCGCTGGTGTGGACTGTTTCCCGGGCCAGCAGGGTGACTGCCCGGCTGGCGGCGGCGCGGCCCTGGACGATGGCTTCGTCGATGGGTTTGGGGTAGTGGGCCAGACCGCAGAGAAAGACGCCGTCGGTGGCGAATTCCGAGGGGCCGAGCTTGGCGTGCTTTTCAACAAAGAAGCCGTCGTCGTTGATCGGCACTTTGAAGAACTGCGCCAGGGCCTCCTGGCGGTTGGGAATCACGGCGGTGGCCAGGGTGAGCAGGTCGGCGTCGATCTGCACGGGTACGCCCAGCACATGGTCGGTGACGGTGATTTGCACCTTGCCGTCGGCCAGGGCCACCTGGGGCTTTTTCTCCAGGTCGTAGCGGATGAAGATCACGCCCTTTTCGCGGGCCTCTTTGTAGATGTACTCGCGCTCGCCGTAGGTGCGAACGTCCCGGTAGAGGACGTAGACGTGCATGTCCGGGTTGCGCCGTTTGAGCTCCAGGGCGTTGTCGATGCTGTGGGTGCAGCAGACCCGCGAGCAGTAAGGCCGCTGGGGTTCACGCGATCCCACGCACTGGATGAACACGGCGCTGCCGGCCTGGGCCAGGGCGGGGTCGTCGGCCATCATGCGCTTGTCCAGCTCCAGGCTGGTCATGATGCGCGGATCCTGGCCGTAGTTGTACTCTTCGGTTTGCAGGGCGCTGCCGCCGGTGGCGATGACTGCCACGCCGTGCTCGAGCTCCTGCTGGTTCCCGTTGCTGCTCAGGGTGGATTTGAAGTTGCCCACAAAGCCTTCCACGGCGCTGAGTTCGGTTTTCAGGTGCACCTGGATTTTGGGGTGGCTTTGCACATCGGCGATCAGGGCGCCCATTTTTTCGGCGACGCGGTCCCCGCTGATGGTTTTGTAAAGGTTGTGGCCCTGGCCGCCGAGACGCTCGCTGCGTTCGACGATGTGGGTTTCATACCCTTGCTGGGCCAGGCTGCGGGCCGCGGTCATGCCGGAGATGCCGCCGCCGATGACCATGGCGGTGGGGTTGACTTGCAGCTCGGTCTCTTCCAGCGGTTGGGCCAGCGCCACTTTGGTCACCGCCATGCGCACCAGGTCCTTGGCTTTGCGGGTGGCCAGCTCGGGGTTGCTTTTGTGCACCCAGGAGTCGTGGTTGCGGATGTTGGCCATTTCGAACAGGTACTTGTTCAGTCCGGCGTTGATCAGGGTCTCCTGGAACAGCGGTTCGTGGGTTTTGGGCGTACAGGCGGCCACCACCACGCGGTTGAGCTTTTTCTGCTTGATGATCTGGCTCATGTTGTCCTGCGTATCCTGGGCGCAGGAGTACAGGTTGTCGGTGGCGAACTCCACGTAGGGCAGGGTGGCGGCGTACTCGGCCACCGAAGGTACGTCCACGACGCCGGCGATGTTGATGCCGCAGCGGCAGACGAAGACGCCGACGCGCGGCCGTTCGCCGACCACGTTGACCTCGGGCACCACTTCGGGCTGGCGGGTGCGGGTGTTGCGTCCGGCGGCCAGGATTTCACCGGCGGCGGAGGCGGCGGCGCTGGAGTCGACGACCGACTGGGGGATGTCCTTGGGGCCCTGGAAGGCGCCGCAGACGAAGATGCCGGGCCTGGAGGTGGCCACCGGCTCGAAGGTGTCGGTTTTACAGAAGTTGCCGGCGGTCAGCTCGATGCCCAGCTGTTTGGCCATGGCCACCACTTCGGGGGAGGTTTCCAGGCCGACGGAGAGCACGATCATGTCGAACTGCTCTTGCAACAGGTTGCCGCCGTCGTCCACGTAGCGCACGGACAGTGCGTCGCTGTCCTTGACCGGGTCGATGGTGTGCACCCGGCTGCGCACGAAGCGCACGCCCTTGTCCTGGGCATTGTTGTAGAAGCGCTCGAAGTCCTTGCCGTGGGTGCGCATGTCCATATAGAAGATGGCGCACTCCAGGTCGTCGCCGGCATGCTCTTTGGCGATCACGGCTTCCTTGATGGCGTACATGCAGCACACCGACGAGCAGTAGCTGTTGTCGCAGCGGTTCATGTCGCGCGAGCCGACGCACTGGAACCAGGCGATCTTTTTGGGCTCCTTGTGGTCCGAGAGGCGCACCAGGTGCCCGCCGGTGGGACCGGAGGCCGACAGCAGGCGCTCCATCTCCATGGAGGTGATCACATTGGGATGGTTGCTGTAGTTGTAGGCGTCGAATTTGGACGGGTCGAAGGGTTGGAAGCCGGGGGCCAGGATGATGGATCCCACTTCCAGTTCGACCACTTCGTCCTCCATGGTGTGATCGATGGCGTTGACGCCGCAGAACTCCACGCACACCTTGCAGCCGCCGGTTTTGAAGTGTACGCACACATCGCGGTCGATGGCCGGGATGTTGGGTACGGCCTGGGCATAGGGCACGTAGACCGGCTTGCGGCCTTTGAGGCCCATGTCGTATTCCGACCCGATGAGCTGGACCCCGCTTTTCGCGGTGATCTCGTTGCGAATCTTCTCCAGCGTGATATGGCCGGTGGGGCATACCGAGGCACAGGCGCCGCAGGCTATGCACATTTCGGTCTGGGTGTGAAAGGGGGTATCCACTTTCATCTCGATGCCGCGGCCGGTCAAGGCGATGGCGCTGTTGCCCATTTTTTCGCACATGCGCACGCACAGGCCGCAGAGAATACAGGTGTCGTCCTCGGCTTTGAAACGCGGCGTTTCAATGCCGTACTGCTTGGCCAGCGTCTGGAGGATCGGCACATCGGGGCAGCGGGCCATGAGCAGTTCCACGATCAGCTTGCGGCCCTTGTGGACCGGCTCGCTGTCGGTTTTCACTTCCATACCGTCCCATATGGGGTAGTTGCAGGCCGTGACGAAACGGCTGCGGCGGCCGTCGAACAGTTCGACGGTGCAGATGCGGCACATGCCGGCCGGCTCCAACGCCTTGTGGTGGCACAGGGTGGGGATGTCGATGCCGTATTTTTCGGCCACCTGCTTGATGTATTGCCCTTCTTCGCCCTGAACCTTCTGACCGTTTATCTTAAAAGTAACCATGATACAGCTTTCCTTTATGGTTAGCGGATTTTGATCGCATCAAATTTACAGCCGTCGTAGCAGATGCCGCACTTGATACATTGCTCTTGCGCTATGGTGTGCGGTTTTTTCTTTTCACCCGATACCGCTTCCTGGGGACATTTGCGGAAGCAGACCTGGCAGCCGGTGCATGCTTCGGCGTCGATTTCGTAGTGAAAGAGGGGTTTGCAAACACCGGCGGGGCACTTTTTGTCCTGGATGTGTTTTTCGTACTCGTCGCGGAAGTACAAAATGGTGGTGAGCACCGGGTTGGGGGCCGAGGTGCCCAGGCCGCACAGGGAGAACTTCTGAATGGTGCTGCCGAGTTCTTCGAGCAACTCGACGTCGCCTTTTTTCCCGTTGCCCTGGCAGATGTTGGTGAGAATGTCCAGCATCTGCTTGAGCCCTTCGCGGCAGGGGTTGCACTGGCCGCAGGACTCTTCTTTCAAAAACTGCACGAAGTAACGGGCGAGGTCCACCATGCAGGTGTCCTGGTCCATGACGATCATGCCGCCGGAGCCCATCATGGCGCCCACTTTGGTCAGGGCGTCGAAATCCACCGGCAGGTCGAGAAAGCGTTCGGGGATACAGCCGCCTGAAGGCCCGCCGGTCTGCACGGCCTTGAATTTCTTCTTTTTGGGAATGCCGCCGCCGATGTCAAACACGATCTGCCGCAAGGTGGTGCCCATGGGGACTTCCACCAGGCCGGTGTTCGTCACTTTGCCGACCAGCGAGAATACCTTGGTGCCCTTGCTGTGCTCGGTGCCGATTTTGCTGTACCAGTCGGCGCCCTTGTTGATGATGATCGGAACATTGGCGAAGGTTTCCACGTTGTTCAGGCTGGATGGGTTGTTGCGGAAGCCTTTTTCGACGGTGTGGACATATTTGGCCCGGGGGCGTCCCGGTTTGCCTTCCAGTGAGGCCATCAGGGCCGTGGATTCCCCACAGACGAAAGCGCCGCCGCCGCGGCTGATTTTGATGTCGAAATCTTGTCCGGACCCCAGGATGTTCTTGCCCAGTAGACCGATTTCACGGCATTTTTCCAAGGCGATGGACAGGTTGGTGACCGCCAGGGGGTACTCGTGGCGCACGTAGACGTAGCCTTCGCGGCTGCCGATGGCGCGGGCGGCGATGAGCATGCCTTCGATGATGCAGTGGGGATTGCCTTCCAGGAGGCTGCGATCCATGTAGGCCCCGGGGTCGCCTTCGTCGGCATTGCAGATGATATAGCGGTCGCCGTGGTGTTTGGCGCAGGTGGCCCATTTGATGCCCGTGGGAAA
>JAGTVD010000046.1 GCA_018224505.1 Desulfatitalea sp.
GTAACAGGGGGTATCGTACACATCCTCAGGCGCCACGCCGTAGCGCTTGAGATAGGCCTGGTTGACCATTTTGATTTTAAAGTCCGCATCGAGCAACACCACCATATCGGTGATGCCGTCAAAGGTCGATTGCAGCAGCTCCTTGCTCTGGATCAGCCGGTGCCGGTCGCCCAGACTTTCTATGGCGATGCCGATCTGGCGGCCGATGGACAAAAAGAGATCCAGCTGATCCGTGGAAATGGACTTTCCCGGCAGCTCCGCAAAACTCATCACCCCAAGGTGCTTGCCACGGCAGGAAATGGGGACATTGAGGTGATTGGTCGACGCATCAGAGACAAACCGCGTGATCTCTCCTCCAAAAGCTTTGCCGATGGCGCTGCGCAGGCCTGCCTCCAAACCGGACACCTTTGCACTGCCATCCTCCGCTGGCTGCAATTGAATTCGAAACGGCAACCCGGAGGTGCGTTCGTGAAACTTCAGTTCCAGCGCAGCGCCACCCTCCTGCACCAGGTAAAGACCCACGCCCTGAACTGGAATCATGGATAGACTCTCCCCCAGCACGCTGGGCCAGATGTCATTCATACCCTGGGCCTGGGTGGTCAGCTCCGAAATGCGGTTCAAAGTCTTGAGTTCCTGGCCGCGGGTCAGCACCTTTTCCTGCAGCAGACACTGGCTCGCTTGCAGGGCTTCAGTGCGTTCAGCAACCTTGCGCTCCAATTCCAGATTGTGCTGTTCCAAAGCCTGCCGGCTCTGACGCAGTTGTCCGGCCATGGTGGTGGCCACCACCGTCAGGGCGTGCAACTCATCCTTGACCGGAATTTCGTCGGAAGGATCGGGACACAAGTCTTCATCCACTGCCTCCCGGAAAACGTTGAGTACATTTCGCAGATCGCTGACCACGATCTTATTGAAAAAGAAAATCAGGAAAAGATAGAAAAGCGAAACGCCCAAAAACACGGTAAGAAAAACGGAAGTGGCCCGCTCCTTGATGTCGGCCAGGGCACTGTGTACGGGGACGCCCACCGCGATGAGACCGGCCAGTTCTCCCGGATAGTGCCCGAAGCCGTTCCGGGTGCCATACTGCCGAACCAGTTCCGTCGGGGCATTGGCCGGTTCGCCATGGCAGCTCATGCAGCTGGTTTCGAAATAGACCGGCTGAAAACGCATATAATGTGCGTCATTGCGGGTGCCCGAAAGCCCCTGCCATTTGCGCTGGTGGGGGTTCTCATTGAAATAATCCATCATCTGCCGTTCAATGTCGTTGGCCTCGGCATCGGGGTTACGCGCATTGATCGACACCCGCCGGTACTGGAAATCATTCAGCTGGCGCCCGAAACGATCCATGACCGCCCGGCCGACATACGAGGTGGACATGGCTTCCATCATGAAGAAATCGGAACCGAACTCCGCAAACATCCGGGGACGCAGCTCTTCGCGCACATAAGCGCGACTCGCTTCCACCGCTGCCATGACCAGGTCCGTATTGGCATGCGCGATCTCTTCCAACAGCCGTTTCTCGTGGCGATAAATCAGAAAAGCGCTGATAAAACAGACGATCAACAAAAAAACCGCGATACCGACATGAAACCGGGTTCTCAGGCTCATGGACGACTCCGTTGGCGGCGGGGTGGGTTTCAAGGGATTTATTTGCTTAAACATTTCTTTTTTCATCCGTATGTTGGTTTCCGGCGGCAGCGCCTTGCTGCTGCGGTGATGCATCCACTAAAACCCATATCACAGGATGGGATAGCAAGAAACGGTCCGTCGGCAGCGGTTCCGGTCCCCGTCGACCGGCAGCGATGGACGCCGCGTGTCCGGCAGGTCCGGCGTCCGCTGTTCCTGGACGGATTCCGGACACTCCGGATAGCCCGCGAGCGTGTCTCTTCGAGTAGTTAACCTGCCTTATCGAGCCGTGAAAAGTGCCAACCCAGAGTGGCATTCAGTGACAACCGGGGTTGGCACTCAACATCGCCCGGATCCTTTCGTTCCGGAAACCACGCGTTCCGATACCCGTGCATCAACCTGTATTTGTTAAATATAAAAAATATTAATCATCCACTTAACAAATGGCGCCGTTTTTGCTGACAACCGGAACTGGTTGTGTGCTCCCTGGCGATCACTCAATAGCATTGAACATACATCACTATCAACATTTTGAATCGGTACAGAAAAGGAGGTGCATATGGCAAGCAACCCATCATCGGGCGGTGAAAGCTTCGTCGTGGACAAACAGGGCTGGGAATGGTCCCATTTGTGGAAAAAAGAGGATTGGCTGGCGATCTGGCTGGGATTCATTATTCTGATTGTCGGCCTCATTGTGTTTTTGCCCCGGCCGCCGGCCAATCTGGAGAACAACCTGGCAAAGGCCGATGCCATATTGAAAGCCGAGGACGCAAGGGCGCCGTTTCACACCATTGAATGGCACCAGGCCAACAGCACTAAATCCGGTTTGCGCGCCACCGGCGAACCACACGGTAAAACCCTGGCCACATGGTTGAGCCGGCCGGCCCGGTGGGCGTCCAACCCGATTCAGGCCTTGTACCTGAGCGAGTCCCAGGCGGCGGAAATCCGTGAGGGCGCCGCGGCAGCCCATGCCCAGGCCAAAGAGCGGACTGCCGAAGCAGTCGTATTTGAACGAAAGTTTAAACCCGCTGCCTGCTCCGATGTTTTATAAGCCGTTATAAATCAAAAGCATGTATCATATGGTATGTAAATTGATGTTTTGGGTTGTCTAAAAATTCATCCGATGAAAAGAAATGAACCCCTCAGGGTCTTCTTTATGTTTTTCCTGGCGGTCCTGCTGCCGGTTGTTGGACTAATGGCCCAGTGGGAGCCGGTCCGCTATGAAATGGAAATGGAGATACGGTATGAGGAGAATGAGCTGGTCGCCGGTTGCCTGCTGACCGTCGGGAATACCTCCGACCGTTCGCTGGATTACCTGCCGCTGCGGCTTTACAA
>JAGTVD010000047.1 GCA_018224505.1 Desulfatitalea sp.
AAAAAGCAAGATAGATATTGTCAACCATCGGTTATGTTTTATAATATCCCTTTGATTCCATTTAAAAATAGGAATTAGGTAGATGGCTGAAACGGACAAGGACGACCTTATCAGTATAATTGAAGAGGACATCGGCGATGTGGACATCCCCACTACGCTGCCGCTGTTGCCGGTGCGGGATGTGGTGATTTTTTCCGACATGCTGCTGCCCCTGTTTGTGGGCCGTGAAAAGTCGGTGCGCGCAGTGGAGGCCGCCTTGGCCAAGGATCGCTTTCTCTTTGTGGCCACCCAGAAAGATTCCGCGATGGAAAGCCCCAAGGCCGGCGATATTTTCACCGTGGGTACCATCTGCCGTATTTTACGGATCCTGAAACTGCCCGATGGCCGCGTCAAGGCACTGGTGCAGGGGTTTGCCAAAGCGCGTATCCTTAAATACGTGCAAAAGCGCACCTATTACCGTGTGGCGGTGGAAATCCTGGAAGAACCTGAAATCTCGATGCCTGATCTGGAAGTGGAAGCGCTCATGCGCAATGTGCGTGACTACTCGGAAAAGATCCTGGCTCTGCGCGGTGAAATGACCGGCGATGTGAGCAGCATCCTCGAGGGCATCGACGATCCGGGCAAGCTGGCCGACCTGGTGGCTTCCAACCTGCGGTTGAAAATCGAGGAGGCCCAGCAGGTGATCGAATTGGTTGACCCGGTCGCCCGGCTGCACAAGGTACACGACCTGTTGTCGCGCGAGGTGGAACTGTCCGCCATGCAGGCCAAGATCCAGTCCGATGTCAAGGACGAGATTTCCAAGAGCCAGCGGGACTATTTCCTGCGCGAGCAGATGCGCGCCATTCACAAAGAGCTGGGCGAGCTGGATGAAAAGAGCCAGGAGCTGGAAGAGTACCAGAAGGCCATTAAGCGGGCGCGCATGCCCAAGCCGGCGCTCGAGGAGGCGCTCAAGCAGTTGCGCCGGCTGGAACAGATGCATCCCGATTCCGCCGAATCCTCCGTGGTGCGCACCTACCTCGACTGGCTGACCGAGATGCCGTGGCAGAAAGCCACCAAGGATGTGATCGACATCAAGCAGGCCAAGGAGGTGCTGGACCGCGACCATTACGGTCTTGAAAAAATCAAGGACCGCATCCTGGAATACTTGAGCGTTCGCAAGCTCAACCCCCAGGTCAAAGGGTCGATCCTCTGTTTCGTGGGACCGCCGGGGGTGGGCAAGACCTCCCTGGGCCAGGCCATCGCCAAGGCCATGCGCCGCAAATTCATCCGTATCTCCCTGGGCGGCATCCGGGACGAAGCGGAGATCCGGGGCCATCGGCGCACTTACATCGGCGCCATGCCCGGACGCATCCTCCAGGGCCTGAAAACCTGCGGCACGCGCAATCCGGTCTTCATGATGGACGAGATCGACAAGGTGGGCGCCGACTTTCGGGGCGACCCCTCGTCGGCCCTGCTTGAAGCACTGGACCCGGAGCAGAACAACGAGTTTTCGGACCACTACCTCAATCTGGCCTTTGACCTGTCGCAGGTGATGTTCATTCTCACCGCCAATGTACTCGACACCATTCCCTCGGCCCTGCTCGATCGCATGGAGGTGATCAATCTGTCCGGCTATACCGAGGATGAGAAGCGGGCCATTGCCGAGAATTACCTGGTACCGCGTCAGCTCAAGGAGAACGGGCTCAAGCCGCGTCAACTGACCATCAGTTCCAACGTAATGACCGTTATGATCAACGAGTACACCTCCGAGGCCGGATTGCGAAACCTGGAGCGCGAAATCGCCCAATTGTGCCGCAAAGTGGCCCGTAAAATTGCCGAGGGCCAGAAGGGGCCCTTTTCCATCACCCGCGGCAATCTGGAAAAATATCTGGGTGTCCCCAAATTTTTCCCTGAACTCGACCAGGAACCGAGCCAGGTGGGGCTTTCCACCGGGTTGGCCTGGACCCAGGTGGGCGGTGAAGTGCTGTACGTGGAAGCCAGTTTGATCCGGGGCAAAGGCGAGCTGATCATCACGGGCCAGATCGGCGAAGTGATGCAGGAGTCGGCCCGGGCCGCCCTGAGCTATGCGCGGGCCTATTTCGACTTGGTGGGCATCAAGGATACGGGGTTCGAAAACCTGGACATCCACCTTCATGTCCCGGCCGGCGCCATTCCCAAGGATGGCCCCTCGGCGGGCATTGCCATGGCCACCGCATTGATTTCGGTGGTCACCCAGCGGCCGGTGGACAAAGATGTGGCCATGACCGGCGAGATCACCCTGCGCGGTCGTGTGTTGCCCATCGGCGGTCTCAAGGAAAAGGCGCTGGGGGCACTGCGCGCCGGGATCAAAACCGTGATCATTCCCGCCAAAAACAAGAAGGAGCTTGAAGAGCTGCCATCCGCCATCAAGCGCAAACTGAAATTCGTAGCCGTGCAAAATATGGATGAGGTGCTCGACCTCGCATTGCTGGCACCGGTGGGCAAAAGCCCCAGCGCCGCGGCCCGGCGTTCCAGGGCGGCCAAAAAGCGCTGACGGTAAGGGATACGATGCACATTCTGGCTGTGGATACCGCCACCGAGGTGTGCGGCGTGGCCCTGGCCCGGGAAGACGGGCATGTCCAGGCCGAACTGCGACTCAACCAGGGCAAGACCCACACCGCGGCGCTCATGGCGGCCATCGAGGCGGTGCTGGGCCTGGCGCGGTTGACCCTGGATGAAGTGGATGCCTTTGCCGTCACCCAAGGGCCGGGCAGTTTTACCGGCTTGCGTATCGGCATCAGCACCGTCAAGGGTCTGGCCATGGCCACTGGGAAGCCATTGGTGGGCGTTTCCACCTTGGCGGCTCTGGCCCACCAGGCGTCCGAGGGGACCCCGTGGGTCTGTCCCATGATCGATGCCCGTCGCCGCCAGGTCTACTGGTCCGTTTACCAGCGTCGGGGCGCCGTGTTGGTGCCGGTGCAGCCCGAGCAGGTCGGCCCGGCGCTGAACGCAGCGGACCAGGTGTCGGGGCCTTGCCTTTTTATAGGAAATGGCGTGCCGTTGTACGGTACCACCCTGCGTGAGCGTTTGCCCCAATGGTTCCAGGCGGCAGGTGGCGGCCTGGACGCGATTTCCCCGGGAGCGGTGGCCCGGCTGGCCGGGCAACGCCTTGGACAGGGAGTGGTTCAGGATGTCCACCGCTTTGAACCGGTCTATTTGCGGCCTTCGGATGCGGAACAGGGCAGCGGCTGTTGACACCCTTTGTTAAAACGGCTATTGCAATTGATAAAATGATGACAGATTGAAATGACCGCGGCGGCCCATCATGGGCCGTCGTGCTTTTCCACAACAAAGGAGAGCGTGTTGGACAGAGTGCCCATTACCCCCCGTGGCTATGAAGCATTGAAAAAAGAGTTGAGTCAATTGAAGTCAGTGGAGCGGCCTCGGGTGATCAAGGCGATCGAAGAGGCGCGCGCCCACGGCGATTTGTCGGAGAATGCCGAGTTCGAGGCGGCCAAGGACCGCCAGGCTTTCATCGAAGCGCGCATCAGTGAGCTCAACTATAAGGTAGGCAACGCCGAGATCATCGATCCGGACACATTGCCCCGGGATCGTGCCGTTTTTGCCAGCCGGGTGCTGCTGGCCAATGTGGATACCGGCGAGGAAGTGGAGTACCAATTGGTCGGCCCGGACGAGTCCGATATCAAAGAAGGGCGTATCTCCGTCGCCTCGCCTTTGGGAAAAGGCATCATCGGGCGCCGGCCCGGCGATGAAATTGTTTTGGAAGCGCCCGGCGGCAAACGGACATATGAGCTGGTGGAGATCCGCTGATTCTGTTATAAAGTGGATGCAGGCTGCCCGGCACCATCATCGGTACGGGCCAATGATCAACGGAGGTTGTAGTCGTGGCAAGGATAACCATTGAAGATTGTTTGAAAAGGGTGGGCAATCGGTTCCGGTTGGTTCACCTGACGGCTTCCCGGGTGCGCCAGATTCGGGAAGGGTCGGAATATCTGGTCAGCTCACCCAAGAACGAGGATATCGTGGTGGCACTGCGCGAGTTGGCGGCAGGCAAGGTCACCCAAAAGAGCCTGGCCGAGGATAAGGCCTAAGCATCGGGCCGCTCTTGGGTTTTGTCGACAAACAGCAGCACATATAAAGCCCTCAACCGATCCCTGGGCAAGGCCCTGCATACCTATCAGATGATTGCGGATGGGGATCGCATCGCCGTGGGGCTTTCCGGCGGCAAGGACAGTTGGGCGTTGATGTGGCTTTTGGCGGAGCGGCAATCCCGTGTGCCGGTCAATTACACCCTGTTCCCCATCCACATCGACCTTGGTTTTGACGGCGGCCCCAGCCGGACGATCGAAAACCATGCCCGACAGATGGGATGGAACGTTCACATCGAGCGGACCGATTTCGGTGTGGTGGCTCACAGCGATGCCAATCGGGAAAATCCTTGTTTCCTGTGCGCCCGCAAACGGCGTCAGCGGTTGTTTGAGGTGGCCGACCGACTGGGGTGCCGCAAGCTGGCCCTGGGCCACAACAAGGACGATTTGATCGAAACACTGTTCATTAACATGTTCTATGCCGGGGAAATCAGCACCATGATGCCGTTCCAGCCGTTCTTCGAGGGGCGCCTGACGGTGATTCGTCCCCTGGCATTTGCAGATGAAGATCAGTTGGCGCGATTCGCCCGGATGATGCAGTGGCCGGTGGCACCCAATCCGTGCCCCAGCGCGGGCCGATCCAAGCGGGCGGCCATCAAGACGATGCTGCAAGGGTTCTACGCCGGCAACAAAAAAATAAAGGGCAATATTTTTAGGGCCATGCGCCATGTCCGACCTGAGTATCTGCCCCGCTAGTGCCAAATCAGCGCGTGGAAAGGTGCCCGCAGGTGTTTCGCCGAACCCATCGGCGAATGAACCGATCTTGTCGAGCACTCAATGAGGTTCGGTGGCACGCAAGGCTTCCGGCCAAGGCCCGGAAGGCGGATCGATGAAAGATGTGCAAAGCCAACGCGATACCCGCAATATTCCCATCGACAAGGTGGGTATCAAAAATTTGCGTTATCCCGTAACGGTGCGTGATCGCCGGGATGGCCGACAGGCCACGGTGGCCATCATCAACATGTATGTGGATTTGCCCCATGAATACAAGGGTACCCACATGAGCCGTTTCGTGGAGATGCTGCACCTGCTCAAAAGCGAGGTGTCCCTCAAGCGTTTCGCCACACTGCTGGATCAGATGAAGAAACATCTGGCCGCCGCCTCGGCCCACATTGAGATGACCTTCCCCTATTTCATCGAAAAACAGGCCCCCGTCAGCAAGGCCCCCGGCCTGATGGACTATACCTGCCGCATTATGGGTTCGAGTAATGCCCGTGACGAGGTGGACCTGATTTCCGAAGTCAATGTGCCTATCAGCTCGGTCTGTCCCTGCTCCAAGGCGATCAGCGACGCCGGCGCCCACAACCAGCGGGGTGAAGTGAAGCTGCAAACGCGCTTCAAGCGTTTCATCTGGCTGGAAGACATGATCGAGCTGGTGGAGTCGTGCGCTTCCTGCGATGTGTTCTCGGTACTCAAACGGGTGGACGAAAAACGGGTGACCGAAAAGAGTTACAACAACCCCAAATTCGTCGAGGACGTGGTTCGGGACATCGCCGCCCGCCTGATGCAGGACGACAACATCACCTGGTTCTCGGTCAGCGCCGAAAACTTCGAGTCGATCCACAACCACAGCGCCTACGCCCACATCACCAGCGGTCCTTGGCCAGTGTAACGAGTTTAAAGGGTTTGTTGGGTTTGTTGGGTTGGTTGGGTTGATTGAGTTTATGGGGTTTGTTGAGTTGTGGGAGCGGCTTTTAGCCGCGATGGGGGGCCTGGGATCGCACAAGGCCCCCTTGCCAACGCCGACCTTGCCTCGACAACCACCAACCAACTCAACAAACCCAACCAACTCAACCAACTACTTCAGTTGCCGTTCCAGCAGCCGCATCACCCGGTCCGTTGTTTTCCCTGGTGTGTTGATCATCACCACGAAGCGATACATACCGCCCGCCTCTGCGGGCAGGTAGCCGGCACGGGTACTGACGCCTTGCAGGGTGCCGGTTTTGTACCACTGGCGGCCTTCGTGGCGCATGAGCGTGTAATGGGGCTGGAATTGGTCCAGCACGTGCAGCATGCTGCGGGCCGATATGCGATTCTGTCGGGATAGGCCCGATGCCTCCACCAGGGTGCCGGTGGTGATGCCCAGCGTTTCGGCATAATAGTGCTGCAGGACCGCCATTCCTTTTTCCATGGTGGCCGGTGGCCCGTAGACTTGGGCGCCCATGGCCAACAGCAACTGGTTGGCGATGAAATTATTTGAAAAGTAGAGCAGATCGGAGATAATCCGGGTCAAGTGGTGTTCGGAGAGATGGCGCCACAGGAGGGTATCACCCTCGGGATCGACTTGCCCCGCTGTTACTGTGCCGCTCGTCTGGATGCCGGCCTTGTTGAGGAAGTGGTCAAACAGTTCTCCCGAGTAGCGCAACATTTCACGGCGGTTGCCGGCCAGGGTGATGCGCCCGGTGCGCAATCCCGATGCCTCGATGGGGCCGGTCATGAATGGCAGCAGGGGGGTTTGGGGTTCGGCGCTCACCCAGGTGCCGTTGCGGCGTTCGAAAAAGAAGGTGTTGAAATTGACACACAGCGCTCCATTGGGCGCATCGTAGGAACGCGCGGACCCTCCCCGTCCGGGGACGACCAGTGGATGGTCGAAATGGGTGTCATCCAGCATCAAACCCTGGACCCGCTCGATGCGTTGAGCCAGCTCGGTGGCGATCCGGGCCACCCGTTCGGAAACCAGCAGCGGATCGCCATAGCCCTTGATCACCAGCTGCCCGTCGGGCTTGAGGAAAAAATCGGTGGCAAAGCGATGGTCGGCGCCCAGGTGGTGCAGTGCCGCCAATGAGGTTACGACCTTGAGAATGGAGGCGGGCACCAATAGTGCATCGGCATGCACCGCGGCCACGATGCTTCCATCCGGTGCCGTGACCGCCACCGCATCCCGGGGCCCCAGTATCGCCGCCAGTTGATCATCGAGCCCGGTGCCTGCCCATGCCGTCCCTGCCGCGAACCCCAGCAAGATCACCAACACAAGCAACCACCGCCCACCCGTTTGGCCCTTCACGTCATCCGCCTGCCGGACTTTACGCATTCGTTGTACCCCCATCGTTTCCTATCTTTCCTTTGTTTCATGCTCAGCAAAATTTTTCAAGATTGCGCCGTAACGGCCGATACAACGTTATTGGCCTCTGCACCTGCGACCGGGGATTTCAAAAAGGTTCGGTACCCCGGGCCACACGGGGCGCAACCCCAGCGGGATGAATGGGATGGAAGTGAATCAGGACCGTCGTTTTACACTGTTGATAGTGGATGACGAAGCCGCTGTCCTGGCGGCCTTGAAACGGGTGTTCCGCAAGTCCCCCTACGACTTGCACACCGCCGAAAATGGTCTGGCAGCTTTGGAAATCATGCGGCGGACCCCCATCGATGCCGCCCTGGTGGATCTCATGATGCCGGAGATGGATGGCATGGCATTGCTCGAGCAGATTCGCGCCCGGTGGCCGGCTGTCCAGGTGGTCATCCTCACCGGCCACGGTGGTGTGCAGGAGGCAGTGGCCGCCATCAAGCTGGGGGCGGTGGATTTTATGCAAAAACCGTTTGAGGAGGAGAATCTGCTGGCCCGCATGGAGCAGCTGCACCGCATATGGCGGTTGGAGCAGGAAAACCGGCGGCTCAGAGCCACGATAGAGATCAACTTCGGCTTTGACCAGCTCGCTGGACAAGCCGATGCGATGCTCAATCTCAAGAAGATGATTCTGCAAGTGGCGCATTCCGATGCGTCCATTTTGATCGAGGGTGAGACCGGTACCGGAAAGGAGTTGGTGGCGCGGGCCATTCACCACCACAGTTTGCGTGGCAAACGGCCTTTCGTGCCGGTGGATTGCGCCGGCATGAGTGAAACCTTGATGGGCAGCGAACTGTTCGGTCATGTGCGGGGGGCCTTTACCGGCGCCCACGAAAACACCGAGGGTTTGGTGCGCTCGGCCCACAAGGGGACCCTCTTTCTGGACGAAGTGGGCGAGCTCTCCCTCTCCATGCAGGTGAAACTGTTGCGCACCATCCAGGAGAAGGAGGTGCGGCCCGTCGGCGCCAGCCGCAGCCAGCCGGTGGATGTCCGCATTCTGGCGGCCACCAACCGCAACCTGGAGGAGGAGGTGGCCCAAGCGCGTTTTCGCCAGGATTTGTATTACCGGCTCAATGTGGTGGTGATGACCGTGCCGCCCCTGCGCGATCGCCTGGACGACATTCCACTGCTGGTGCGCTATTTCATCGCCCACTTTCGGACGCCGGACTCACCGGTGCGATCCATTTCCAGGGAGGCGTTGCTGTGCCTGATGGCCCATGAATGGCCCGGGAACGTGCGCGAACTGGAGAATGTGATGCGCCGTGCGGTGGCCATGGGCCAGTCGGAACGGATCACTCCCGAAGACCTGCCGGGAAACATTCATGCCACCGCTGCCGGCGGGCCCCAGGTGGCAGTGCCTGTTCTCGGTGTTGCCCAGGGAGACTCCCTGGAAGCTTACGAATCGGCCGCCATCCGCAGCGCCCTGGACAAATGCCGCGGCAACCGCAGAAAAGCCGCCGCGCTACTGGAAATCGGGGAAGCCACATTGTATCGGAAAATCAAGAAATATGCGATTGAGGGCTGAGGTGGTATAGCACTCATTGAGAATCGCCGCTCTC
>JAGTVD010000048.1 GCA_018224505.1 Desulfatitalea sp.
GAGATCTTCGGCTACCTTATGGAGACCCTGTTGGCGGACGGCGCCCTGGACGTTTTCTGGGTGCCGGTGCAGATGAAGAAGAATCGCCCCGGGACTTGGGTTCAGGTGCTGTGCGCGCCCGGGCAGCGGGAAGCCGTAGTGACACGGCTGCTGGCGGAAACCACCACCCTCGGGGTGCGCTATCACAATGTGCTTCGCACGGCCCTGGCGCGGGAGTCTGTTGATGTGAATTCGGCCTTCGGCACCCTGCCGGCCAAGCGGGTGCGGGGGGTGGACGGTACGGTGCGCATCGTGCCCGAATATGAGGCGTGCCGGCGCATCGCCCGGGAGAAGGGCCTGCCGTTGCGGGACGTTTACGAAACCTTGCTGCGGACGGCAAAACCGTTGGCGTAATCTTTTTCGGATTCGCTCACGCCTCTTCCCATTTCATCATTAGGATTCGGATTGTTAAAAATATGGCGGGATTGCGCGGACTTGCCAATAACAACGGCTTGACAAAGCGTGTGGCAGAATATAGAAGCCTTCCATGCATTTGAGGCACCATGCCGTCATGTTCCTGGCAACCGGCTGCTATGCCGGACGCGTTCCCGTCGCACCCGGAACCGTGGGTTCTCTGGTCGCTTTTCCCATTGTCTATGCATTGACCTTCTGTCCCTGGCCCATGGCCATGGCTGCGGTGGTGCTCATGGCTTTGGCGGCGGTCTGGATCGCCGGACAGGCGGAACGCCAACTGGCGCACCGGGATCCGGGCAGTGTGGTCATCGACGAGATCGTGGGCATGTGCGTGGCGCTGCTGGCCATTCCCTTGACCTTGACCACCGGTTTGGCCGGCTTTCTTTTGTTCCGCCTCTTTGATATCGTCAAGCCCCAGCCGATTCGATTTTTCGATCGTCGCCTGGACGGCGGCTGGGGAATCGTGATGGACGATGTGGCGGCCGGAATTGCAGCGAATATCGTGCTGCGGATCGGCATCTGGTTGTGGCCGAAAATGTTGACGGTTTTTTGAACAGGGTATATCCGTTCCATCCCACTGCGAGGTTGATGCGTTGAAAACCACTTCTCCATCCGATGCCGCGGCGCCGGCCGTGACCCGAACGTCGAAAAAAGGCAAGCTGCGCGAAAATATCGAGGCCATCGTCATTGCCGTCATATTGGCGATGTTTATCCGCACCTTCGTGGTCCAGGCCTTTAAAATCCCCTCGGGCTCCATGCAGGACACTTTGCTGGTGGGCGATTACATTCTGGTCAACAAGTTCATTTATGGCGTCAAGGCGCCGTTTACCGACTATACCGTCATCCCCGTCAAAGACCCCCGACGCGGCGATGTGGTGGTTTTTCGATACCCCGAGGATCCGAGCAAGGATTTCATCAAGCGAGTGGTGGCCGTGGGCGGCGATACCGTCGAGATCCGGCACAAACAGGTGTATGTCAACGGCGAGCGGCAGGAGCTGCCCCAGGCCATCCATGTCGATGCCCGGATGATCCCGCAGTCGGTGCAACCCCGGGACTTTTTCGGTCCGGTGACCGTCCCGGAAGACAAACTCTTCACCATGGGCGACAATCGCGACGAAAGCAACGACAGCCGCTTCTGGGGGTTTGTGGACGTCTCCGCCTTGCGCGGCAAGGCTTTTATGATTTACTGGTCCTGGGACAGTGACGACTTCGGCGTGCGCTGGTCGCGGCTGGGGGACCGGATTCGATGATGGAGTGACCAATGCCGTTGGACAGAAAAGACATTCTCGACATGGAATCCCTGACGGTGGACGAGATCCAGTTGATCCTGGACACCGCCGACAGCATGCGGGAGATTTCCGAACGGCCCATTAAAAAAGTGCCGGTGCTGCGCGGCAAAACGGTGATTCTATTCTTCTACGAGGCGAGCACGCGCACCCGGACCTCCTTTGACATCGCCGCCAAGCGGCTCAGTGCCGACAGTATATCCCTGTCCGGCGACATGAGCAGCCTGGTCAAGGGCGAAACCCTGCTGGACACCGCCCGCAACCTGGAGGCCATGCGGCCCGACGTGGTGGTGCTGCGCCACGCCTTCTCCGGCGCGCCCCACTACCTGGCCAAGCGGCTCAAGGCATCGGTGATCAATGCCGGTGACGGCACCCACGCCCACCCCAGCCAGGCGTTGCTGGACATGCTCACCGTGCGCCAGCGCAAGGGCGCCTTGCTGGGGCTCAAGGTGGCCATCATCGGCGACATCGCCCACAGCCGCGTGGCCCGTTCTAATTGTGCGGGATTCACCAAGATGGGTGCACATGTCACCCTGGCCGGGCCGCCGACCATGATGCCCAAAGGGGTTGAATCCCTGGGCGCCACGGTCGCGCCCACCGTCGATGCAGCGGTGACCGATGCCGACGTGGTGATGATGCTGCGGATACAAAAGGAACGGCTCAAACCTTTTTCCATGTCCACGGAACGCGAATACGCCCGCTGTTTCGGCCTCAACCGCCAGCGGCTGGCCCTGGCCAAAAAGGATGCGCTGGTGATGCACCCGGGCCCCATGAACCGCGGCGTGGAGATCGCCCCCGACGTGGCCGACGGCCCCCAATCCATCATACTGGACCAGGTGACCAATGGCGTGGCCGTGCGCATGGCCCTGCTTTACCTGGTCC